>CAMFKD010000083.1 GCA_945957095.1 uncultured Chlamydiae bacterium | reverse complement strand
GAGATTCCTCTACGTCTCGTGGGCTCGGAGATGTGTATAAGAGACAGAGTTATACGTGCGCCGCATGTAGTTGATAATGCATTCATCAAATTCATCACCGGCAATACGCAGAGAACGCGATTCGACGATACCTCCCAAAGAGATGATGGCAATCTCCGTCGTCCCACCGCCAATATCGATAATCATGTTTGCTGCAGGGTCATGAACGGGCAGATCGACACCAATAGCCGCTGCCATAGGCTCTTCAATGAGGATGACCTCCTGAGCACCGGCGTGCAGGGCAGAGTCTTCAACAGCACGCTTTTCGACACCGGTGATCCCTGATGGGACTGCAATAAGGATTTTTGGTCTGAAGAGCATTCGTGAAGGGGTCACCTGTCTCAGCAATGCCTTGATCATCCCTTCTGCGACTTCGAAGTCAGCAATGACACCATCTTTCATGGGCCTGACAGCGTGAATCTTGCGTGGCGTTTTACCCAACATCGCCTTGGCAGTATGTCCAACAGCTAATACTTCATTTGTCATCGAGTCAACAGCAACAACAGAGGGCTCAGCCAGAACAATCCCTTTTCCTCGCACAAAGACCAGTGTGTTTGCAGTCCCTAAGTCAATACCAATATCGTGCGAGAAGACACCTCGAAACCGATTTAACTGCCCAAAAGCCTTGCTGTATAAACTGTTTGCAAAGTCGATGATGCTATTATTACTGCTTTTCTTGCTATTACTCATAATTCCCTCAGCCTTTGAACAAGTTCCGCGCAGGCATTCGCCTATGTCTCTCCATTCGAGCCCGTGTGCGTGCCCGCGCCCGCGCCCGAAGTCCACAAATCGGGCACGGGCACGCATATGGGCTCGTTCACGAAATGAACTACTTAGCGAGAATGGCTGAGCATAACTGCTGTTACTCGATTTCGCTACTAAATTAATCTATTAATAGCATGAAAGCAAGATGTTTGTTATACGTACATGTTCACCCAATGCTGTCAACTTAAGGAATGAGAGGAGTCAAGAGACAGAAGTCTTCATTTAAACCGACACATTACATAGCCATGATTGTGACACCAAAGGGATACTTTACTGCGAAGCAGTGATGCTATATGTAGCCAGAGGTGGTGCTAACACGTTGAAAATTAATGTGTTGTTTTCCCCGATTGTCGAGGACCCAGCAATAGGACAACAGGAAAAAACTTCATACGATGCAACAGAACATCTTTAAGAAAACGAGGGAAGGTCATGCCACGTCTCCATTTGATGGAGGATTTTCCACCACCTAACGGAGACTATAGCTAATGAGGGGCTTAAGGGATAGTAAAAATACTACGCCTGTAGCAACTCGAGGACTTCTTCCCACGTGAGCTTGGCAACGGCCTCTTCGTCACAGCTGACCACCTTCTTCACCAAGCCCCTCTTACGGTTTTGTAGTTCGAGGATCTTTTCTTCGATGGTGTTCATTGTCACCAACTTATAGGCGGAGACGGAGTTAGTTTGACCAATACGATGCACACGGTCGGTGGCTTGGTTTTCTACAGCAGGGTTCCACCACATATCGTAATGGATAACAGTGTCTGCTGAGGTAAGGTTTAAGCCCGATCCCCCTGCCTTCAAGGAAACCAAGAAGACTGAGATAGTGGGATCTTCGTTAAACTGACGGACGATGCCCATGCGATTCTTGCTGGTGCCATCGAGGTAGGAGAAACGGATCCCCATCTGCTCGAGGTCATCGCGAATAATCTTTAACATGCGCGTATATTGGCTGAAGATCACAACCTTGTGTTTCCCCTCAATCAGCGTCTGTAACAATTCAATGAGCATGTCGTACTTGGCAGAATCACCGCATTCGGCTTTATCTTTGGCAAAGATAGCTGGGTGACAACAAATCTGCTTAAGGCGTGTTAGGGTTGCTAACACATGGATCTGCACTTTGTCAAAGCCCTCCTTCTTGACCAACTTAGACAGCTCTTCTCGTGCAGAATTGGCATAAGAACGGTATAGCTCTCGTTGCGCTTCAGAGAGATGACAGTGATAGACAATTTCAGAAACAGGTGGCAATTCTTCCAAAATGTCGCTCTTCATACGCCGCAAGATAAAGGGAGAGACTTTACGGCGGAGGTTAGCGAGGGATTCGCCTCCATTCGTGTTACGGACATACTTCTCCACAAAGCGATCGTAGGAACTAAGTAGCCCCGGCAATAGAAAGTCAAAGAGGCTCCACAACTCATCCAGTGAGTTCTCGATAGGGGTACCGGTCAGAATAAGGCGATGGTTAGCTTGAACCATTTTGACAGACTTAGCATTGCGCGTTCCACGATTCTTAATATGCTGCGCTTCGTCGAGGATTGCATAAGAGAATTGGATGGTTTTATAGAAGTCGATATCCTTCTGCAATAGACTATAGGACGTGATCACAACATCGAAGTCGTGAATGCCGTCTAAGAGCTTTTTCCGCTGCACTGGAGTACCGTCAACCGGAAGAACGCGCAACTTGGGATTAAACTTAGTAAACTCTTCCTTCCAGTTGTAGACGAGGGAGGTAGGGCAAACCACTAAGCTCATGGCTTTAGGATTGTCTTTCTTCAACTGTGTGATAGCGGCAATAGCTTGAAGGGTTTTACCAAGACCCATGTCATCGGCTAAAATACCACTGAGGTGCATCTTACGGAGGCGCTCTAGCCACGCTACCCCATCGGCTTGGTAGCTACGCAGAGTTGTGCGAATTTCCTTAGGAATAGGTTGGGTCGCTACCGCTTTCTCACCAAGCACCTGCGCCTGTATTTCCTTCAGCTTATCGCTCATACTAAAGGCAATGGGGACATGATCAAAAAGCTGTTGATTGACGCTCGCCAAACTCCAAAGAGGTCTTTCCTCAATATGATCGTCCAATCTATTGATACCCAGCTCATCGAAGATTTGAACAACCGGAGCTAATTCCGCTAAGTTCAGCACCAGGATTTTATTCCCGCCACGGGTTGCTGCCTTACCTGCACCAGGCTTCTTACGCAGCAGCTCGATAAAAGGGCGTTTTGATGCCAAGCAATCCCAAAGAAGGTCGACGGTAACGCCTTTGAGATGACCATCCACTTTCAATTCCGCTTGGTACTTGTCAATGCGGTCTGTCTCACTCAGATGCAACGTGAAGCGCGTATTGTCATAGACAAACTGATCCAACAGGTTCTCAGGACAATTAAATGTGACATGATGTTGATGCCTAGGAATCACTTCTGTCATAAACTCGACGATTTTCTTCTCCGTCTTCGTCACAAAACAGCCTTGCTTCTCGTCAAAGACAAAGTCCTGGAACAGATCGCTGACGATCTTTTGTTCTTCCGTAAGATTGCGCGCCAAAATGCCTTCTGAGGTGACGAAATTGTTGATATCTTTGTTGGTGAGCTTGGTGAGGGCTGCCGGTACTTTAATCTTATCGTATAGAAAGTACAGAACGGCCTCCAGCTCCCCATCCAAATAAGAGATATCACAAATTGCCTGAAGGTCAGTAACAAAGGGCAGAGTGACAAAGTGGTCCAGCGCATTATTGTGAACCACTTCCGCAAAGCGGGCGAGTTCCGGCAAGGCATTTTCAACAAAAGTACCGAAAAGCGGTTCTGGCACTGTAATGTCCCTTACAGCAGCGAGATGGCGTAAATGCTTACGCCTGACCAAAGATTGGAAGCGGTAGTAGACGCTATCGTAGATCATCCCTGGCTTCGCACTCTCAAACAGACACCCTTCCTCACAACGTACAGTTTTGTCTCCGTCCAACACGATGCAAGGGTTGAGAAGGATCTTGGCTTCGGGCAATTTGAGGTATTCAAGAGTAAAACGCATAACTGCCGGGCTGTTTGAAAAACGGAGCGGTTGCTCTAATCCGCCACAATAAAGACAAGGAAGCGCCTGCTGTTCACCATCCACAACTCGCATCCCATTGCCACCTGAGCTGGTCGCCAGTTCGAAAGACTTGGCTAAAATGGAACCGAAAGCCTCAGAACCGATCTGCGCAATACGTGGGTTACGTTCTCCTTTGGCAGACTCGGGAAAGCGCGCGCACTCGATCAGCATCCGCAACACTTCAGCGCTATGATTGTCGAAAGAACCCAAACCAAAGAAATAGCGTTTACTGCCGATGTAAAGAGGTTCTGAATAACGCACTCCATCTAAAAATTCACGCGCATCCGGAATATGCAATGGCTTGGAACGGAAGGGAAGGCGCAGCGCCAGCTGTACTTCCGGATGGTTGTCGTTATCAAACGTCTTTTGGGTGGGATTGGAGAAGATCATTGCCAATTCAGCTTTGTCTTCATCGATGTGTTCTTCAGGCAAGAAGAAGGGTGAACGCCCTAATACGGATGCAGCCGACACATATTCTTGAAGCAGCTCGGCCAAAATTTTCCTATCCTGTCTCTGAACCTGCTTAGTCTTGGATTCTTTAAAGGTCGCGCGCAGCTTTTCCTTCTCTTCCTCTTCAAAATGCTCAGATTGTTCAATGTCCGCCTCGTGAGAATAAGCCACGACCAACTCGTCGTAATGCTCTTCCAAGTAAAACAACACCGCTGCTAGATGGTTGCAATCATATTTATAAGAACAGTCGCAGTCCGAATCGACAGCCGTCGATTCATGACGGTCAATCTCAATCTCACTTTCGTAACTGTTGTCGAAATTGCCTTGCACTCGACAACTTAAACGTATGCTGCTAGCAGTCAAGTGGACAATTTTTACCGACAATACCATCTTTTTCTCATAGAGGCCCTTGCCTTCCTTGAGAACATTAGGAGCGAAATCTTGCTTTAACTTGCGAAAATTCAACATAAGTAGTCCGTTCCCTATATTAGTAGCTCAATCTCACGACAATAACGTACATGTTCACCTATATCACCACCCGCGCCCGTGTGCGTTGCCCATGCCCGAAGTTCATAAATCGGGCACGGGCACGCACGCGGGCGCGGGCACGAAAAAACTACCCCATGAACATATACACAACTTCATGTTCCAAGACCCAAAAAGCTTCCTGAACTCGGAAACGAATTGGGAAGGCATCATGTGAGCCTCCCTTTTACAGATTTCACTATGTCAACGCAACGGAAAACTTGCTGAAAAAGTGTCGAAGGTCTAGACTTCTCAACTTTCACAGAGCCGGACAGTGCGGGTGTAGCTCAGTTGGTAGAGCGTCACCTTCCCAAGGTGAATGTCGTGAGTTCGAGCCTCATCACCCGCTACGTCGGATTTGTGACTATGTAAAGACATGCGGGTGTAGCTCAGGGGTAGAGCATCACGTTGCCAACGTGAGTGTCGTGAGTTCAAATCTCATCACCCGCTATACATTTGATTCAATAGCCCTGCGGGTGTAGCTCAGGGGTAGAGCATCACGTTGCCAACGTGAGTGTCGTGAGTTCAAATCTCATCACCCGCTATTTTTCTAAGTGAGGGATTTTCTGTGTCTACTATTCAACAAGAAGCTGCTAACGACCACGTAAACGTATCTGTTACTCGCGACGCTGGTTGTCGTGTCGTGTTTGATATGCAGGTGCCAGCTAAAGAAACTCAAGCTGCCTATGCCAAAGCGATCAAATCGGTGAATAAAGAAGTCTCAATACCTGGATTTCGCAAAGGTAAGGCACCAGACAAGCTTGTGTTGCAGCACTACAGCCAGTATGTCGAGCGCGAATGGCGTAATCTTGTGATGGACAAAGCTTTCCAAGAAGCGGTGAATTTAACCAAGATCTATCCCCTACATCAGAGCAGTATCCAATCACCCGATGTCAAAGCCCTTTCGCATGAAGGAGCTCATGTCATCATCCGCTTCGAAAGCATGCCACAAGTACCTGATATCGACATCACCCAGCTCTCCCTTACACCACAGGCTAAAGAACCTGTGTCGGAAGAACAAAAAGAAAAAGCTTTACACGATCTTCGTCTCTTTCATGCAGAGTGGACACCCGTGAACGACCGCCCCGTGCAACAAGGCGATTTTGTCGAATTGGACATCGATGCAATAGAAAGCCCTTCTTACAACATCTGCACGAACGAACACTTCGAAGTGGATCCGAAGCGTATGCCTAGCTGGTTGATGAAACTAGTCCTCGGCTTGTCAGTGGGCCAACACGTAGAAGGAACCAGTGAGTACGACAGCAGGTTCCCCCAAGCTGTCGCGGAATCAGAGTTCAAACCTACTAACATTCGCATCACCGTCAAAAGCATCCAACTCCCCAAACTCCCCCCTGTTGATGACCACTTGGCCCAAAAAGCTGGCGTTGAGACTGCAGAGACCCTACGCGAACGCATTGTTCAATCGTTAGAACACGAGGCACAAGCCAAAGTCGAACGAGACTTGCAACGCCAAGTAGTGGAACAGCTTCTGCAAAAATTCCCTTGCGACCTCCCCAAGACCTTGCTAGATGAAGAACGCCAAACACGCACGCGCAACCGCATTAGAGGTTTGCAAAAAGTGTTGAGCGAAAACCAGATTAGGGAAAAGTCAGCGGAAATTTCAGAGCAAGCCGCCGGCGATGCCATCGTATTTATCCATCTCTATTACCTCCTACGTCCATGGGCTAATCAACACCAGATCGAAGTCACCCAAGCCGACCTCTATCAGGAACTTACACGCCAGCTGCACCAGCTGCCTGTCGAAGAGCAAGTGATTGAACAAGACATGGAACCAGATGGTGTGCGCAGCAAACTGGTAGCAATGGTGACGATTAACAAAGCGATCGCTCACATCGTCAGTCAGCTCGAGCCTGGTAGCTCGTCAAAATAGCCTTGACTGGCTAGACCAAACCCCCTATAACTGGGTGTAATTCAACCCGTAAAAATAGAGAGCTGCCATGCCTGACCGTCGAGCGCACAATTCGTTGACCCCTTACGTAATTGAAGATACTGGGCGTGGAGAACGCTCGATGGATATCTTTTCCCGCTTGCTTAAAGACCGTATCGTCTTTATTGGCAGTGAGATAGATGATCACGTCGCGAACATCGTCGTTGCACAGCTGCTATTTTTGAGAATGGAAGATCCTAAGAAAGCTGTCCATATCTACATCAACTCTCCCGGCGGCGTCCTGTCTGCCGGACTCGCGATCTACGATACCCTTAAGTACCTGGACTGTGATGTGGCCACCTACTGCATCGGCATGGCAGCATCTGTTGGCGCCCTGATCCTCACCGCCGGGACCAAAGGTAAACGCTACGCCTTGCCCAATAGCCGCATCATGATTCACCAACCCATTGGCGGAATTGGGGGATCGTCAGCAGACATCGAACTGCAAGCAAAAGAAATCCTATTTTTAAAACAGCGTCTAGCTGAAATTATGGCGGAATGCACAGGCCAGCCGCTAGAGAAAATTCGCCAAGACTCAGAGCGCGATTTCTTTATGAGCCCTCAAGAAGCTGTGCACTATGGTCTTCTCGATGAAGTCTACCAACCTCGCGTCAAGAAGGAAAAAGAGAGTGTTAAATCCCCCGCCGGAACGCTATAAAGCCGCTCCGTGCTAAACGTAACTAAAACCGAATACCCGATAACCTTGAGCCGACCGACATGACCAAAAAGGCGTATCCCACAAAAGAAGTCACCTCCTGCTCATTCTGTGGAAGAACGGAAGATGCTGTTGAAAAGTTAATTTCCGGTCCCAACGTCTTCATCTGTGATAAGTGCGTGCGCCTCTGTAATGGGATTTTGGAAAAGAAAAGCACCAGCTTTGAAATTAAAGTTCTTAAGCCTAAAGAGATTAAAGCTCGTCTAGACGAGTACATTATTGGACAAGAGAAAGCGAAACGCACCATTTCAGTAGCCGTCTATAACCACTACAAACGCATTCGCCAAATGGGCAAAGAATCCGGTGGTGTTGACTTCACGAAATCCAACGTCATGTTGCTTGGCCCCACGGGATCGGGCAAAACGTTGCTTGCCAAAACATTAGCGACAATCTTGGATGTCCCCTTTACCATCGCCGATGCCACAACTCTGACCGAAGCTGGTTATGTGGGGGAAGATGTGGAAAACATCATCCTCCGCCTGTTACAAGCTGCCGATTACGATGTTCCCAAAGCAGAAGTGGGCATTATCTACGTCGACGAAATCGACAAAATCCGCCGTACCACTGGAAACGTCTCCATCACGCGTGACGTCTCAGGCGAGGGAGTCCAGCAAGCCCTCCTAAAAATCGTCGAAGGAACGATCGCTAACGTTCCGCCAAAAGGGGGCCGCAAGCACCCTAACCAAGAATATATCAAAGTCAACACAGAGAACATCTTGTTCATCGTGGGTGGCGCTTTTGTCGACCTAGAGAAAATCGTCGCTAAACGCCTTGGTAAGTCAACCATCGGCTTTGGCTCCGCCTCGCAAGAACAGATCATTGATCCTAAAGATAAAAGCTACCTACTCTCCCAAGTGGAGCCTGCCGACCTCACGGAATTTGGAATGATCCCTGAGTTTGTCGGCCGCTTCAACAGCATCGCCAACTGTAACGAGCTCACACAAGAGGATATGGTCGCGATCCTCACAGAGCCCAAAAACGCCATCATCAAGCAATACATCAAGATGTTTGAACTGGAAGGCGTCAAACTTCACATCACGGATGATGCCCTCCAAGCCATTGCAAAACAAGCCATGGAAGCATCCACCGGCGCCCGCGCCCTACGCATGATCCTTGAAAACCTCATGCGAGATCTCATGTTTGAAATCCCCTCCGATAGTGGCGTCTCCGAGGTCCTTCTCGATAAGGATTGCGTCCTCGAAAACAAGTCTCCCATTATCAAACGCACTACAGACGAAATGATGGCTCTGTAGCCCATGGACAATGGACATGGACAGCATGGACGTAATAGACGAAATGGACTTAATGAGGTAATTGCACAAGTCCTCATTTTTTTCGGCGCAGGAGGGTTCAAAGATTCCTTCGCTGAGCGCACGACACATCCCTTTGCCAAAGAAGCATCCGCGAAGTTATGGAGTGCTCGAGCTTGCTCGAGCTTTCACTTTTGAGGAAGACTGGAACAGTAAAAAGGATTGAAAACAGTCCTAACATTCGTGCCCCTTCCTGAAAAGCGAAATAGTCTATTTTTTCTAAAACCAGGAAATTTATCCCCTTGTTTTTTCTAAATCTATGAAATTTATCCTCATGTTTTTTCTAAAACGACTTGATTTATGCCCACGTTTTCTCTAGCATAAGGGCCTTGTTGCATCATTCACCACAGAGCCAGTGAAGATCAGTGAGGGAAATATGAGCAATTTGAGAGGATGATACAACCAAACGCTAAAGTCCATGTTTCAGTAGTTTTCTCCCCATCTCATAGCTTCTCACCGATCTCGCAGGACTTTTCGCTGAAATTTTCACCACAGAGTGCACAGAGAACACAGAGAAAGGATAGGAAAATATGGTGTTTATTT
>CAMFKD010000082.1 GCA_945957095.1 uncultured Chlamydiae bacterium | reverse complement strand
ACTTCAATAACATGGCAAAAATAGACGCGTTATTCAAGCATCGAGCAATAACGAGCACGTGCTCACTTTTACAGGTAATTTTCTTATAGAGCACCGAGGGATCTAAAGATGAAGGCATAGGCTAGGCCGATGTTACCTTCTGCTTGTGCTAGGTTATCTTCTGCTGCGACTTGCAGTTGTAGGGAATTGAGGACACGGGTGTAGTCAGCTAGTCCCTCTTGATATTGGAGAGTTGAGATATCAACAGATCGTTTGGCGTGCTTGAAGCTATCTTCGAGGTTGGCCGTTTCTTCTTGTGATTTGACGTAGAAAGTTAGGGCATCTTCGATTTCTTTATAGGCTTGGAGGACTTGGTTGCGGTAGTCGGCGATGCCAACTTCTAAGATCGCATACTGTTCGATCACGCGGTTTTCTAGACGACAATAGTTGAGGATAGGCCAGACGAAGTCAGGGCCGTAGAAGAAGGTGAGGCTATTGCCGCTGAGCAGATGTTTCACGCCTTGGTTGGCTGTAGAGCGTGTGTCGCCGGCACATTCAACCCCTAGGAAGCCGGTGAAGGAGATACGTGGAAAGAGGTCGCTGATTGCGATGCCGACACGGGCACATTGGGCGAAGAGGAGGGCGGAAGTTCGCCGCAGATCAGGGCGTTGGCATAGGATCTGGGCGGGATAGGCGATGGTGGCATTAGAGGGGGTATGGATAGGCCTATCCTCTAGATTAAAGGTGCATAGCAGGGCTTCGGGTGTTAATCCTAACAACGTAGCGATGGTAGTGGTGACTCTCTTGAGGTCAATCTCCAGATTCACTTGCTGTGCGATGGTTTCCTTCCACAAGCTGACAGCTTGTGCGTAGTCTAATTCTGACTCATAGCCACCTTGCCAGCGTGTCAAGGCGATCTCGACACTGCGGTGTTGGATAGCGATATTGCGCTCTAGGACGGCGATACGTTTCTGAAATGTCTTTTGCTGGACGTAGGCGAGGACGATGTCGGAAATCAGAATGCGTTGAATGTCCTGGAAATCTTCTTGCGAAGCAACATATTCGCCGTAGGCAGCTTGTACGCCGCGAGTGAAGCGGCCCCAGAAGTCTAATTCCCAGGCGATGCGTAATCCTAAAATACTATCCCAGAAGTGACGTGAGGCATTGATGGTGTTAGGGGCGTTAGCGCTGAATTGTGTTCTAAGGAGAGATCCCTCGCCTTGCTGTGTTTGGGGGAACAGTTCTCCAATAGCGAAGCCTAGGTTCGCTCTGGCGGCGATGATACGGTAGGCAGCGGCATCTAAGGAGTAGTTATCGGCTAGAGCGTATTCGATTAAGGCATTCAGAGTATCATCGTGATAATTCTCCCACCAGCGACCTAAGTCGATATCATCGACGGGCAGCTCTTCTGTCCAGCTATCCTGTGTAGGGACATAAGGTTCGCTGTAGTCGGGTCCGACGCGGATGCAGCCTATTGTCACAACCGCCAGAGTGAAAAGTATCCACTCTATCCCTCTCATAGTGCCTCCTTATTGAGTGGTTGGAGGCGGTAGATGATGACATAGAATAATGGCACAGCGACGAGAGTGAGAAGTGAACCGACGGCTAGGCCTCCCATGATAGCTACAGCTAGTCCGACCCAGAACACATCTTGCAGCAGAGGGATGACGCCTAACACTGTGGTGCCGGCCGCCAGCATGACGGGACGGGCGCGGCAGACGGCTGCTTCGACAATAGCATCGTAGGGATGCATGCCTTTGGCAATCGCATCGTTACAGGCGTCAAGAAGAACGACGATATTTTTATTCATCATCCCGGCTAGGCTCATTGCGCCAAGCAGCGCCATGAAGCCAAACGGAACGTTGAATAGCAATAGGCTAGCGGTGATGCCGATGAGGGCGAAGGGAATGGTGCAGAGGATAACGACAATAGGCCTGAAGTCGTTGAATGTGGCGACAAGACATAGCAAGATGACGATGATGGTGGGAACGACACCTGGCATTAGCTGTTCCTGAGCTGTTTTACTGCTGTCTTCTTCGCCATCCCAGAAGAGGCTATAGCCAGGAGGCAGAGAGTAATTTTTGATGTCGGCGTCCACGCTTTTCTTTAGGTCGACGAAGGTGGAGGTGAGTAGTGGAGACCCTTGAATAGCCACCTGCCGTTGTCGGTCCCAACGCAGAATATAGGGCTCTTCCCAATCGAACTTAGCATCGTTGATCACCTGTGATAAAGGCACTGATGTGACCGAGTATTCACCACGCACTGGCAACGTGTCCAAATGAGGTAGCAAGGCATGTCTCTCTTCGCCGGTGCTACGCCATTGGATAGGATAGAGTTTATTTTTTTCGCGGTAGAGACCAATCGTAAGCCCGTCATAACCTCTTTTCAGAGCATTGGCGATATCTTCTCGGGAAATATCGACAGATCGTGCGCGCTTCTGATCGTAGGTGGCTGTCAGCTGTTGGACAGGGTTCATCATATCGAGTCTCCAGTCGGTTCCTAGAGGCGATTGACGCACCTTGGCGAGTAAGCCAGAACCGGTGCGGCGCAGTTCGCTTAGTTTGGCATCGTATGGGCCTAGCACTCTCAACTCGAACTTCCAAGGATCTCCTGGGCCGACGTTATACTTGCGAATACGTACCAAAGCCTCAGGAAAAGTCTGATGAAGCCACTGCGACTGTTCAGCGATAAAAGGATCGATGTCGTGGTAGCTGTTAAAATTGATCAGCAACTGTCCATAGTTAGCGTACATGAACTCAGGGTCTACAGGTAAGTAAAAGCGTGGAGGTCCAGCTCCGATAAAGCTGGAAACGGATTCGACGTTAGAGGCTTGTTGGAACCGCTTTTCCATGACATCGGTTCGGGCTGCTACCTCATGAATGGAAGTGCCTGCTGGCGCCCAGTAGTCCACCATGAGTTGGGGACGTGTGGAAAAGGGAAAGAAAAGTTTGACGACAAACTGAAAGGATAGAATCGATGCGATAAGCATCCCTATTAGGCTTGCGACAGCTAGTGTTCGATGGCGTAACACACGATAGATGACCTGACGAAGATGGTTGAAAAAAGGGGTGTTGAATTCTTCAGACGTATCTCCTTTCGATTCTGTCGGCAGAAACCAGAGACATTGTTGTGGTGTCAGAAGCATTGCGATGAACCAGCTGATCATCAGCGACACACCTACAACCACAAACAGAGTACGGCAATATTCTCCCGTCGATCCTTCAGAAGCATAGATAGGGTAAAACGACATCACGGCGATGATAGTGGCTGATAGGAGCGGTAACGAAGGTGTCGCTGTGGCCGAAATAGCGGCTTGAAAGCGGTCCATGCCTTTGCGTAGGTTCACAGCGATAGCGTCAGCGACGACGATCGAGTTGTCTACCATCATTCCCATTGCGATGATGAGAGCGCCAAGCGACATACGTTCCAGGGGTATCTTCATAAAATACATGTAGAGGAACGTCGCTAAAATAGTTAGCAACAGGTCTAAACCGATGATGCCTCCCATGCGGAATCCGCTCGGGATGAGCAAGACAATCAATACGATGACGATCGATTCTACCATGCTGAGGACAAAGCCAGAGATTGATTCGTCGACTACAGCTGCTTGCCAACTGATCTTATGTAATTCCATCCCTATGGGCAGTGTCTCTTGGATTTGCCTTAGCTTCTCATCTAATTGCTGACCCACGTAGACAATGTTGCTGTCTTCTGTTCCGGCGATCTGTATGCCGATGGCTGGTTGGCCATTGAATTTCATGATCTTGACAGGTGGGTCTTGATAGCCTGCTGTCACTTTGGCGATGTCCCCTAACGTAAACGTGTTGTTAGCGTTGTTCTCGATTTCTTGAAGGAAGGAGCCTCCGCCACCTTTATTTGTCTTTTGTTTGTTTAGAGCCTCTTGGAAGAGGTCGTTTGTCTTAGGTTGAATAATGAGTTGGCTGATCTCTGATGGTTTTTTAAATTCACCAGAAAGGTGCATGGGGTAGCGCTGTTCGCCTTGGTTGACATTGCCAGCATCGACCACCATATTCTGCTTGATGAGCAAGCTTTGGATTGTCTGTGGAGAGAGGCGTAGCTCCGATACTTTCTGGTTAGAGATGTCGAGGTGGATCACCCGTTGTTGCACGCCCCAGAGGTCTATTCTAGCGATGCTGGGAACTAGATACAACTGCTTCTGGATCTGCTCTGCCGCATCCTCTAGCTCGGCGTAGGAAAAGCCTTCGCCTGTTAGCGCAAGGAGGAAGCCAAAGACGAAGCCGAAGTCATCTACGACACGTGGGGGTTCGGCACCGGGCGGCAGCGATGAGGCTGTGTCGCTAATCTTGCGACGCAATTCATCCCACACTTGCGGTAGGTCCTTAGCCCAATAGCGATCTTTGATGTCCACTTTGATATAACTGAGGCCTTCTCGCGACATCGAATAGATGTGTTTTACCTGTGGCATCTGGTGGATAGCTGTTTCTAGGCGGTCGGTGACTTCTTGCTCGACCTCTTCGGGTTTCGCTCCTGGATACTGAGTGAGGACAAGCGCTGTCTTAACGCTGAAAGGGGGATCCTCTAAGCGTCCTAAAGAGAAAAAGCTGAAGATACCACCGATGACAATAATGGCGGTGATTAGTGCCATGACTGCTTTGTACTGTAGTCCAAACTCGATGAGACCTTTCATTCTACCGGCTATTCCTTTAGCAATCTCACGTGTTGTCCTTCGCTTAAGAAGCCGGTTCCGGCTGTGACAATCCACTCACCTGCATGGACACCATCGCGGATGACTGCCTGGGTGCCTCTATAGTTGTCTTCGACTGTCACCTGCCTCTTCGATACCACTTGGGTTTGTGGGTCGACGACCCAGACATAGCTATGGTTGAGATTGTCGGTAAAAAGGGCTGTTTTGGGTATCTCGTAGATCTGCACATTGGGCTTAGTGTTGTCAGATGGACGACGGGCTATCACATGACCACTCATACCAGCCAGCAGTGATAGCTCAGTAGGAATATGATGTAGCGAAAGCGTAACAGGGTAAGTCTGGGTAGTGCTGGATGCTTCGGTACCTATTTCCTTGATATGAGCAAGAAAGACGCGGTTTGGAAAGGCATCAAGATAGACGTCGAATTGAAGATCAGCTCTTCCTTTGAGAAGCGACGCCATGAATTTTTCAGGGACGTTGATCTCCATCTCCCCTTCCCCAGTATCAATCAGCCTGACAACTGTTTGCTTAGCCCTCACTTGCTCATGTTTTTCAACATAAATGGCAGCGACGACGGCGTCGAAAGGGGCTCTTAAGGTTGTATAAGAGAGATCGTCGCTGGCTTTTTCCAGATCGCTTTGAGCGACCTCAAGTTCTGCCTGCAACTGGTTTCTGTTTTCTTTCTTTCGATCTAAAAGGCTAGCGCTGATGGCTCCAGGATCGGTTTCGTAGATTTTTTCCATCCTGTCGTAGTCGCGGCTAGCGAAGTCTAACTGAGCTTGTGTACTTGCTACCTTACCCTTGGCTTTCTGCAAGGCTACTTCATAATCCCTTGGGTCTAGTTGGATCAGCAACCCACCACTTTTCACCTGTTGGCCTACCGTGATGTCTCGTGTTTGCACAACACCATCGACGCGAAACGATAGGTCAGCTCGTTTGAAGGCACGTAAGGTGCCTGGGAAAGTAGCAGACCCCTCTGAGGTCGTACTTTCTTTCACTTGAATCGCCTTAACAGGACGCGTTGCTTCTGGGATAGAAGCCTTTTCACACGCCGTAAGAAAGAGTAAAGCAATGAGTAAACTTCTCGTCATCGCAGCGCCTATCGACTAAAAGAAATTTCACCCTATTCCGCTTAAGCATTTATGGCAAGCCGGGAATTGCTGTAAGCGATGGATCGTAACTTCTCAAAAATGGGCCTTGTTCACCTTTTCGGGCAGAATTTCGGCCAAGCGAGGGGCCTCAGATATCGCAGCTGGCGACGAGGGAATAGCGTCAGCTATTGCCGAGGAGACGGATGCGGTAGATGAGAACCCTGCAGCCGGCCGAAAACTGACCGAAAAGGTGAACAAGGCTCAAAAATGGGGTTTTCATTAGAATGCGGAGATATTGTATGGTGTTAAGAAAGAACGTTAAATTACCTGTTATCTGCTTAGAAAAGGGAAATGCATGCTGATACAACCTTTACTATATCCACACCATGGGCTAACTGCTCCAGAAGCCGATGCTAGAATAGGTAAAGCACGTTGGGAACTAGATGAAAATGAGACCTCTTCTGTTCAAGACGAAGTGTTTCCACTTTTTCGCGATCCTGGTCCTGGTCAAGTTCGTATTTTGGATCCTCTCTACCGCCTTGATGCAACACGCGATGTGATATGCATGCACTTTGAGAAGCGCATTTCACACCTTTTTGCATTGGCAGCATTGTGTTACCGGACAGGTTATGTATTTCGGGAAGGTCATACAGTACATCAAGGCTTAGCTTCGCATCATATTCAAGTACCAGTAAGAACCGGTGGTACGGATACCGTTGAGTTTGCCGCTGCCCACCATGCCACTCTTCCTTGTCTCTATGCTAGAGCACCTGACAGCCCTAACGAGTTTGTGTTTGCCTATCGTTCAGATATCTATGATGAAGGTAATGCTACAGCTTCTGTGCCAAAGGAAATCAACAGCGCAGACACAGCTATTGATGGGACGG
This sequence comes from uncultured Chlamydiae bacterium, assembly GCA_945957095.1. Lineage (GTDB taxonomy): Bacteria > Chlamydiota > Chlamydiia > Chlamydiales > JAJFMA01 > CAMFKD01. The sequence goes on along the minus strand of CAMFKD010000082.1, from coordinate 2,761 downwards.
AACATCACAATAAGTTGCGAGACCTGACAGTTGCACTCCTTAATCAAGCTAGCACAGGACACTTATCTCCTATAGAGGTTACGGCTGAATTTTCCCGCCGACTTGTGACTGAGACCGGAAGGGCAATAGCCCATTATGAGGGAGAACTTCAGCGTTTAACCCAAAAAATTAGGAGGAGCCCTAAAGAGGAAAAATGGTGCATTAACGCCCCGAATACCCTACGTGTATTGCGCATCTTCCAAGAGCATGCACACTCTCTCATTACAATTGCCGATAATCCTGTTGTCATAGATCGATGGTTGAATCTGCGCTTAGATGCTGCATTGAAAAACTGGGCTACCGCTATCGTCCAACGTATTAGAGAAGGCGCTGAGGTGTTGCGCACTGATGTGTTGCACCTCATCAAACGTAAGATTGATGATCTTACGGTAGAGATGCGTTATGCTGAGGAAGGTGGTATCTACCGCGATAGGGCGCCCAATCACTTTGAGGAGCTTTATCACGATGTTTTGTTTCGCTATTTCCCGGCGGTTGATTATCGAAGGATTATTGAAGAAGCTATCGGCACCACGCAAGCCGCTCTTACAGCACGTGTGTTACGCTTTCAACGAATTGGCAAGACTAGTTTGATGCTACAACGCAACGCGGATAAGATTGCCCGCCTTGTTAACGAACTTAATCCTCTGATCGCTAAGATAATAGGGCAGCCAGTAGCTCCTGAAGCGGTAACTGGCTTGTCAGACATCAAGGCGATAGGGCTTAGACCAGGGGTGTATGCATCGCGCTATCATATGATCCAAGCTGAACAACAGGCTAAAAGCGCTATTAAATCAACCTTTGATCGCGCGTTAAAGGACTTCGCACAAATCAGTAAGGCACGTCACATCAAGCCAGTCTTCTATCAAACTGTTCTTAAAAGAGTCGTCGAATTGACAGGCGACCCCTCCTATCGTTTGGTGATGAGCAAGTTATTAGCTCAACCAGCGATATCGCTAGATCAAACTGTTCGTGAATGCAAAGTGAATGAACGCAAGCATCAATTTATCCGCGAACGAGCCAGATATATTAATGCTATCTCGAACAGAATAGATGCCTTTGCTAAGCAAGATGTTGTCGCACAGCGTGACAAGGATAGAGTCGTAAATGATCTACGTCATTATTTCTTACCGGAATGGGATCGTGACCCTGTCTTGCGTTCTCTTATAGTAAGAAGGCTCTATGACGTAGCAGAGGGTGTGGTTGCTAACCGGCTCCTAGATGAGATTTTTCAAACCAATGTACAGGGGCTGGATCTTTACCTTCTCCGTTATATGAGAACATTGTCCGCAGAAACATTAATGACGCAACAAGCCGATCGGATAACTGAAGTGGCGCAAGTGGTTCACTATGCCGTTACGAACTTAAGGGCACAATCGCAAGCTTTTCGCGGAAAATTATTGCGCGAATTGCGAAAGTCACATGGATATAAGCAAAGTCGTGTTGTCAATACCTTTAGACAATATTTCCCCAGACTAGCCATGTGCAATGGAACTATGAGCGAATTGGAAACAGGCCGTAAAGTGATGAATTATGAGATGGCGGCAGGTTTAGCACATATTTTTGATGTTCATCCAGCGCTCTTTTATACGCAGCATTTTGCGGATCTAAGCGTGTCATGATGGTTAAAAGCAAGGGTTCTATACTGCACGTTTTTTCTAACTAATGTCTCCGTGGCATACTCACAGATCTCTGTAGTGAACAGATACCGGGAAACAAGGTCTTAGTTCGCTGTAGATGAACTTGGAGTTCTATGGGACAAATGGTTGTACAGACTTTGTAGGCGCTGTTCGAGCTCGTAGAGTTCGCCATAATAGAGTCCTAAATCAGTGAAGAAATCTCTATCGCTTTTAGTCTCAAATCGATTTGACTGTTGGAGTAATTTCAGGGTATGCGCAAGCTTCTTAGTGAACTCTACAAGCCGTTCAGCATGATTGCTGCTTAGCTTTTCTGCATCGAATGTCAAATCTTGGTTGACTCCTGCCAGTCGTTGAATGCCTAGTATCGTGACATTGACGACAGCCAGTCGGAACATCGTATGCGCGTAGGAGGTATTCCAATAATTGAACTCGCGGGATATTTTTCCTAAATCAAATCCCTTCGCTTCTAGCACGATCAGTGGTTGCATCAGTTCCGCCAACGCCATCTGATGGCCAAAGGCGGAATTCCATTGGTTTAGCTGAGTATCGTCAAGTGCTTTCCAATCATCAAAGCCGGGAAGTTCGCACGCTAACTGATAGTAGTTTTTAAACTTCTCGATCTTTGCAAGAGCTGTTAGCGCTTCCCTGGGGGGGAGACGCTCTTTGTCTGTTTTCGTCTTTTCTATAAACCCTTCCTTTATCCGAGGGCTTCTTTGAATAGCATAAGAGGAGTCTGAAGGGATTGTATGGGGTAGAGGGATAGGGTGTGGAAGAGTCAATGGCATAACAGCATATCCTGAAGTACTAGACGATGAGCGTGGATCGCTACTAGAACTAGGTGGAGATATGAGGGAAGAATGCTGCACACGTGATCTTGAATCACGGGTCTGATGGGTAGGTTTTGGTAAATAAATAGGCATGCTAGAATTTAAATGTTGCATCTAATTCTCCATAATAAAAGATGCAATCATACCTTGAGTTTGTGTTAAATCTCAATGAGAAAAAATGAAAACACAAAGAGAAAAGATCTTCTCTTTGTGGTAGCTTCTCAAAAAGTCCTGGCACGTGATGGCCAGCGTAGCAGG
>CAMFKD010000081.1 GCA_945957095.1 uncultured Chlamydiae bacterium | reverse complement strand
GTCCTGACTATCCTACCCCTAGCACTGCTGGGCTTATCCAGCATGCTCTAGGCGCTAAGCGTGCCGCAGCGGCAGATATCCAAGCAGCTTGTTCAGGCTTCCTGTATGGCTTGTCGATGGCTAAAGCTTATGTTGAGTCTGGTATGTATCGCAACGTTCTCCTCGTGGCTGCAGAGAAGATGTCTTCCATCATCGACTATACCGACCGCAATACCTGTGTCCTTTTTGGCGATGGTGCAGCGGCTGTGGTGGTAGCTGCTGAGGGAGAAGGGCTCTATATTGACACGATATCGTTAGGGGCCGATGGCGAGTTGGCAGATCTCGTGATGGTGCCAGCTGGTGGTACTCGCATGCCTCCTTCAACGGAGACGGTGGCGAACCGCAAGCACTACTTTCAGATGGCTGGCAAAGAGGTGTTTAAGCATGCCGTCCGGCGTATGGCTACAGCGGCACAAACCTGTCTAGACCAGGCAGGAATCGCCACCGAACAGATCAGCTGGCTGGTGCCGCATCAGGCGAACTTGCGCATCATGGAGGCGATTTCTAAAGGCTTTGAAATGCCTTTAGAACGCATTTTTAAGACTGTACATAAGTACGGAAATACCTCTTCCTCTAGCGTCGGTATCGCGTTGGATGAACTCATTGCTTCTCATCCCCCAGCGTTGGGAGAGCATCTACTGTTGGTGGCTTTTGGTGGCGGTCTCACTTGGGGAGCGTCAGTATTGAGTAAAGTGGCAAGGTAGCGGAGTTGGGAATGGCACAACATAAGAAGATCGCGTTTCTCTTTCCTGGCCAAGGGGCGCAATATGTTGGAATGGGCAAGGATTTCGCCCACACCTACCCCGAAGCTAAGGAGACCTTTGAGGAAGCGGACGACTTATTAGGTTCCGGGCTTTCCAAAATCATCTTTGAAGGTCCTGAAGATGCCCTTACAGAAACTCGCAACAGCCAAACGGCTATCTTTGTTAACAGCATCGCGATCCTCCAGACGTTGCAGCGACTATTTCCTGAGCTTAAACCCGATGTCTGTGCTGGCCTTAGTTTAGGGGAATATTCCGCGTTGGTGGCAGCTGGTAACCTCTCTTTTCAGCATTGTTTGCCCATCGTTCAGTATCGCGGACAGTACATGAATGAAGCGTGCGAAGAGGTGCGCGGTACCATGGCAGTCGTCATGGGTATGGCTCCCGAAGAGGTAGAGGCTGCTGTAGCAGGTCTTAACATGCCTAAGGATCTCTGGGTAGCCAATTACAATTGTCCTGGACAAATTGTCGTCTCCGGCACCCTTAAGGGTGTGGAAGCCGGCAGCCAAGTGTTAAAAGAACGCGGAGCTAAGCGCGTCTTGCTGCTGCAGGTCTATGGTGCCTTTCACAGCGGTTTGATGCAGTCAGCTTTGGACCGTCTTGCACCCCACATCGGCCAAGCTCCTATAGTACGCGGCAACGCTGCTCTGGTGCAGAATGTTCCTGGAGACTATGTGAAGGATCTCGACAAGATTCGCCACAACCTTATTCAGCAGGTCGTGGCGCCGGTGCGTTGGGAACAAGGGGTGAGGGCGATGCAGCGGGAAGGGATCGATCTCTATGTGGAGATCGGCTGTGGCAAAACGTTAGCCGGGATGAACAAAAGAATAGGTGTAACAGCTCCGACTGTCAGTGTCGACAAAGTAGAAGACCTGCGTCTTTTCGAAGAACAGGTTGTCGCGTTGCAGTCGTGACATGGAAAATGTGGTGTGAGGGAACATGCAAGAACTACTCAAAGACCAAATCGCTATTATAACAGGCGGCAGTGCTGGCATCGGCAAAGCCATTGCTCTTAAGTTTGCCCAGCATGGTGCTAAGGTGAATATTTTAGCCAAAACCCCAGATAAAGGGCAGCAAGCCGCCGAAGAGATTCGCCAGGTCGTGCCTACCGCTCAGGTTGAGTTTTGGCCTGTCGACGTCGCGAATACGGAAGAAGTAAAAGGTGTCATCGATCAGATTAGCCAGAAGTTTGGTGGGATCGATATCCTCGTCAATAACGCTGGCATCACACGCGATCAGCTGCTCATGAAGATGTCAGAGCAAGATTGGGACCACGTCCTCGATGTCAATGCCAAGTCTTGCTTCAACACCACCAAAGCAGTGGTTCGCGGCATGATGAAAGCGCGCAAAGGGAAAATTATTAACGTTACATCGGTCGTTGGCTTGACAGGAAATGCAGGGCAAGGGAATTATGCTGCTTCCAAAGCTGCGATTGTCGGTTTTACTAAGTCGTTAGCGAAGGAATTAGGGCCGCGTAATATTGCTGTCAACTGCATTGCACCAGGTTTCATTAATACAGATATGACGGCGAAGATGCCCGATAATTGGAAAGAAGCGCAGATTCAGATGATTCCCTTAGGTCGAGCAGGACAGCCCGAAGAGATTGCTCATGGGGCATTGTTTCTCGCTTCGCATATGGGAGATTATGTCACTGGTCAAGTCCTCGTTATTGACGGCGGCATGGTGACCTAAAAAACTAGCTTTTGATATTCACACCCTAAGGAAAGGAAAAATATGTCTACAGAACAAGAAGTCATCGATATCGTCGCCGAACAGCTAGGTGTCGATAAGGCAGAAGTGACACTCAACAAGTCCTTCGTAGAAGATCTTAACGCCGATTCCCTCGACCTCACCGAATTGATTATGACCTTTGAAGAGCGCTTCGGCTGCGAAATCTCCGAAGAAGAAGCTGAGAAGCTGAAGACGATTGGCGATGTTATCCGCTACATCGACAACCAAAAGGCAAAAGCCTAGGTAGTCTCGAACAGCTCTCGTACAAACCCCCAAGCTGCGTGTATGTTATGCGGTTGGGGGTTTTGTTTTTCATGCGTTATTGGATAAATTCACCACTGAGACAGTGTGAATGGTAAGTAAATAGTCCATCCGATTGAAGTATTTATGAGCCCCTCATATTTCTCATGCTTCCTCACTGATCTTACTGTCTCAGCGGTGAATTCTATAATAATACCTCGCTGCGTTCGGCAGAATCGTCATGTTATAATATATTTGATCATTGATCCTAATATGTGATGAGTAGTAAACTTAACCACTATTGGTAATTCGTGGTTGCGTATGTCTACTTTATCATTTCGTAAAAATAAGATTTGTTTAATGGATTATAATTATTATAGCGACATCGATAGCCGATTACTGCTTGCGCAGCTAAGTGTGTTTCAGGTTGAGGTGCTGACAGAGATCCTGAATGGTTCATTGGCTATTGCGGTTTCTGATTTAGTGGAGACATTGGAGACCTCATCAGAAGAAGTTTTAGCTGCGCTTGAAGTGTTGTTGCCGACGAAGCTATTTCAGCATGATGGTAAAGTCATTCAAGTGGATAAGGAAAAACGCAAGTTCTATGAATATCAGATTCAGAAGTTTGACGATGACTTTGCTCCGGACATCGATTACATCTTGCGTGGCTTGAAGAGGGTACCTATCCAAGTTTTGCCTAACTGGTACGCGATCCCGAAGACGACAGATGACATTTTTGCGTCCATCGTTGAAAAGTACTTTCAGACTCCTAAGCAGTACCAGAGGCATCTAGAAGAGCTTGTATTTGACGATCCTATTCCATTAGCGATGATGCGAGATGTTTATGCTGCGGAGGACTTTGTCATCACAGCAGACGCTTTGCGCGAAAAGTATAGCTTACCTAAGGATCAGTTTGAGGCTTATTTGCTTTTGTTGGAATTCAACTTTGCCTGCTACCTGCGTTATGCCAAGGTGGGTAACATGTGGAAGGAGGTAGTGACACCGCTCCATGAATGGAAAGAGCTATTGTGTTTCCAGCGCGATACCAAGCCAAGCGTGGTGCCAGTAAGGCAGGTGTGTCCTTTGCATCATGGAGGTGATTTCGCCTTTATTCTCGATATCAACCACTTGTTGCGCTTTCTAGATGAGCAACCGCTTAAATCTGACGAGATACTGCAGGCGTGGACTCCATCGCTAGCGCATAAAGGTGATGAAATAGCCCTTACCTATATTGACAGTTTGGTGGAGCGCTTGCTGCAGCTCCGTTTAGCAGAAGTCAAAGAGGGTTTCCTTTGTGTGACAGCACTTAGCCAAGCTTGGCTTCGCCGTACACCACAGGATCAGGCAGCCTCCCTGTATCGGCTGCCGAATGGAACATATGGAAGGTTCGCTGAAAAGAACTTACGTAGTATCGAGAAAGAGCTTCGAAGGGTTGCCTGCAGCGGTTGGATTACCTTTGACGACTTTTGCAAGGGGATGAGCGAGCCGTTAGGTGAAGCTGAGCCCGTCACGTTGCGTCAGAAAGGAAGGCGCAGAAGCTATGTGTTTCCCACCTATCTAGCAGCAGACATCGAATTTGTCAGAGAGAACATCACGCAGCGTTTCTTTCAAGCAGGTATTGTCGCTTTAGGGAGCTATGAGGGAGTTCTTTGCTTTACCGTCACCTCTTACGGCCGTCTGTCGTTAGGGGAATGATTGGATGACAGGAGACAGCTTATTTGCTGCATCCGACTAGGTACTATCACCGCTGACGCGGCTTAGGAGAAATATCCGATTAAATCGTGCCTACGGACACTTTTCAATGAAAATTCCTGTCTCCTGACTTCTGTCTCCTTCCTCCCTTATACTCCCTTGGCATACATTGAGGAAGTGGCACGGTGTCTGCTTTAGGTATCCAGTGAGATCGTAAGCTGACGACAGGAACACCTGCCCGAACGTTCCTAACAGGTCTAACAGTTGATGTCTTCGCCCTTGGTCTAGGCTGATGGCGACATCATCGACGAGCAGAAGGGGCGAGAGGCTTGCCTGTTCTTTGAGTCGCTGCCACTCTGCTAGGCGCATGGCGGCAACGCAGGAGCGTTGCTGGCCTTCGCTGGCAAAGGCACGGCTGCCTTTCCCTTGGATAGTGATGGCGAGGTCATCTTTGTGAGGTCCTATGGAAGTCCAGCCAAGCTCCATTTCGCGTTGACGATGCTGCTGATACTTGTCTAGGTAGTAGCTGACAAGAGCGGCAAGGCCCTCTTCTATGGGAGCACTGGTGCGGTAGTGGAGTGATAGGCTTTCAGCATTATCAGTGAGGGTATTGTACAGCGTGCAGGCTCTTATGCTGAGGTCGCTGACGGCTGCGACGCGTTGTAGCACAACGTAGGCGGCAGCACTTGCCATTTCCTGTTCCCAAGCCTCAAAGGTCGCACTCTGGCGCTGCCGTAGAAGTTGGTTGCGTTGCCGCATGGCTCTCTGGTATCGGGCGAGATGGTGGAGGTAGAGGGGGCTTGCCTGAGCGATCTGGATATCGAGGTATTGGCGCCTAAGTTGTGGGCTACCTTTGACTAAGGCGATGTCATCAGGGGTGTGAACAACGCCTGGCATGATGCCCAGGAGCTGTGCCGTGTTGTGACAGGTGGTGGCATTATGGAGCACTCGGCGTTCCTGCCCGTCAAAGGCGTAACGCAACGTTTGGTCGACGTTATGTTTGGTAAAATGGGCTTCGACAGTGAATACAGCTTCGTCCTGTTTCAGCAGTTCGCTGAGATGCTGAGAACGGAAGGAACGCCCTGAGACACATAAGAAGATGGCTTCGAGGAGCGACGTCTTACCCTGCGCGTTAGCACCGCTGATGACGTTGATACCTGGGGCAAAGTCGACAGCAGCTTCTGCGTAGTTACGAAAGTGGCGCAGGGCAAGACGTTTAAGGTACATTACGCTTCGTTAAGGCGCATCGGCATCAGGACGAAGAGGGGGCTAGGCTGCTCCCCCGATTCTACGGGGCTTTCCTGGTCAGTGATAATACCAGGGTTGTAGGCGTCGGTGATGCCTAGGGTAATCTTCTCGCTGTAGCAATGGCGCAGGATGTCGAGGAAGAACTGCGGATTAAAGGCGACCTCTAGCTTAGGGCCATGGTAATTGACGGGCATGCTGACCTGTCCTTCACCCAGATCAACGTTATTGGCGCTGACTTTGAGCTCACCGTCAGTAAAGCTAAAGCGCACCGAGTGTGAGTTGTCAGAGGTGAAGAGAGAGATCTGCCTTAGCAACGAAGCCAATTCCGGTACATGTAATGTGACAACAGTCTCAGAGGTTTCGGGAATGACTCGGTTGTAGTCGGGATAGTCGCCCTGCAATAGCTTGGTGATCAAGTTGACATTGTTTCCTTCAACAGCAATGCGGTCATCCAAGAGGTAAACAGTCGCTGTCTCGTCTTCATCGTCGACGAGGTTTTTGACAATTTCATCGACAGCTTTCAGTGGCAGGGTATAGGAGCCCGAGAACTCCTTATCGATGTCGAGGGCGATGTGGGCCCTAGCTAAGCGCTTGCCATCGGTACCGACGAAGGTGGCGACGCCGTTGGCAATCTGCATCAAGACACCAGTGAGGACATAACGGCTGTCATCGCGTGAGACGGCGAAAGAGGTGCGAAAGAACATATCCTTGAGGTCTTTTTGCTTTAAGGTAAAGCGTGCTGCCCCTTCAAAATCGGGGAGCGTAGGAAACTCCGCTTTCCCCATCCCGTGGATACGAAAACGAGAGGCATCCGCTACGACTTCTGTCAAAGCGGAACCGTTAGACGACACTTCTAGGTTTGCTGAGGTGAGCTCACGCACCAACTGGGTGAACTTCTTGACAGGTAGGGTAATGGCTCCCTCCTCCAAAACCTTTGTATCGGTATAGCAGCGCAAACCGACGACAAGATCAGTGGCGCTTAACACTAACTCGTCATTGGCAGCTTCTAATAAGAAGTTATTCAAGACAGGCATGGTTGCTTTTGCTGAGATGATGTTTTGCAGCTTGCTCAGCAATGAGGCCAATTCTACTCGAGAGATCACAAATTTCATCGCCAGTTCCTCTACTTAATGTGTGGCTTTATTCGCTTGTTCGATCAGAACAGGCGAATCAGGTCGGATGTGAAGTAGTGAGATTATTACTGTAGTATGGCTCAAAGTCAAGAGAGAGTTCAGGCTTCCCTCTTAAGTACGGGCTGGCTATACTTCCCCTGTATAACCCTTGAGATAACGATGAGCGATGAACCACGAGATTTAGCCACCAACCGCAAGGCTTTCTTTCAATATGAGATTCTCGATACCTACGAAACGGGTATCGCTTTAGTAGGCACGGAGATCAAGTCTCTGCGCGCCCACGGTGGAAGCTTACAAGAAGCTTATATTAAAGTGATGGGAGGTGAGCTGTGGTTGATCAACTGTAGTATCGCTCCTTACCGCTTTGGCAACATCCATAATCATGAAGAACGCCGTGACCGCAAGCTGTTGATGCATCGCTATGAGATTGACAAGCTGCGCCGTCAGACGCAGGAAAAAGGTGTGACGCTGATTCCTTTGGCGTTTTATCTGAAGAAAGGGCGCGTTAAGGTTAAGATTGCGAGTGCACGTGGTAAGAAGGGCGTCGATAAACGTGCTGCCATCAAGGAACGCGATGACCGACGTACTGTCCAACGCGCTATCCGTCGTGGTGGCGAGGAGTAGCGTTGGTGCTGCGGCTTAAAGTGCTCATCGTTGGGCGGAGCAAAGAGGCGTGGATAGACGAAGGCGTTGCAGAGTATAGCCGTCGGATGGCTTCTACCTTGCAATTAGTGACGGAATGGGTCAGAGATGATGCGCAGCTCCTGCAGCAAGTTGTTAAGGAGGCACAGGTATGCTGTCTGCACCCACAAGGTCGGTTAGTTTCTAGCGAACAGTTTGCTAAACAGCTATCACAGCTTTTTGAGGCTGGTGGTTCACGCCTCACTATGGTCATTGGCGGTGCTGAAGGGTTACCCACATCTATCCTAGAAGGATGCTACCCCCTCATCAGCTTATCTCCGATGACCTTTACCCATCAGATGTGCCGCTTGCTATTGGCTGAACAGGTATATCGCAGCACTGAGATTTGGCGTGGTAGCCCTTATCATAAATGAGCAGCAGCTGGTTCTCGAGAGGCTCTTAGGTAGATGATAGAACCTTGGATCAGCGCAACGCCGACAATCGTGTCGATGAAACCACGAATATCGAGAGGGACAGCTAGCAGAGTCATCCCAATTCCCAACGACATCATGATGGCCATGAGCATATAGAATCTGCTGCTAAAGATGTGTTGCAGCGGTGAAGGGTTGGGCAACGAACGGATACGGCTGATCTCGCGGTTAGCCGCTTTGGCGAGGATGACACGGCCCTTCATCTGCCCGACAGCTAGGGCGATGGCAATGATCAGAACGACAGCATAATCTGGATTGGAGACTAGGCTCTGTAGGCTTGTAATTAGCGGCGTGTAGCCGGGATTAGTCAGGCATGACTCTAAGTAACGCAGGCCCAAAGGCATCAGATAAAGTCCCATTCCTAGCCAAGCAATACCAGCGATAAGGATCAGCGATTTGTGCGACAGATGTGTCATGTTTTCTCCTATTCAACAAGAAGTAGTGTATTGCATTGCGGATTGAAATGGAAGCGACCATGAGTACATGTTCATCTATGTCTCCTTCGAGCCCGAGCCCGTGTGCATTAAGCTATGTTGCAAGAGACTTGAGAAAATGATAGGAATGATAAAAATTAACTACTAATATTTAGGGATTTATTACCACAGAGAACACAGAGGGGAAATGAGAGATCTTTTTCGATTGAAGGTATTGTGTTTGTTTTTTTCATTTCCCTCTCTGTGCTCTCTGTGCACTCTGTGGTGAAAATTTCAGCGAAAGCCGCTGCATTAACCTCAAAACTGCAATTCAGAATATTTCTTTTTTTCATCATTCCTATCATTCAAATCATGATCTTTCCACTTTCGTCGGAGATCAATGATACGAATGTAAATGTCGCTTAGCTTAGTGCATATGTGTGCGTGTCTGTGCCCGATTGATGGACTTTGGGCACGGGCACGCACACGGGCTCGTTCACGAAAAGAACTACCCCGTGAACAGATACGCCTTACAGCTCTTGCAACATCTCGACGATCTTGAATGAATCGAAGAAGCGTTGATCATCTTCATCTGGATAGTGTTGGAAGTCATCATGTGTCAGGTTATAGATGCAGTTTTCTCTGATGATGACTCGCTCATGGCAATATTCATCGTACCAGCCTTTAAAGAGAGCATCGACGACTTGTTCTTCTTCTGTAAAGGTAATGGAGTAATTGAGAAGTCTGGCAGACCAAACATACCCCAGCCATAGTTCGCCAACAAGGGGGTCTTTCCAGTCCCAATTATCCCATTCTGATGCGAGGTGGCCTACGACCGAATAGCTGGCTGGACAGCCTCTATAGGTCTTTTCAAAGTCATAGCTGGTGATGTTTAATTCATCAGGATAGGCATCGATTTGATCGGGTGAAGGGAGATCGATCGCTATGATCTCACGGTTACAGCAAAAGGTATATTCTTTCCAATCCGTGGGGTAGTGGCTGTAGTAGTATTGGTAGAAATAGTCGTAGCTGTCGTCGAGGTTATCTTCCTGCTCACCATCTTCAAAGAAATAGAAATACTCAAAGAAATCGCTGTTACAAGAAAAGTAGGCAGGCTCTACGTC
>CAMFKD010000080.1 GCA_945957095.1 uncultured Chlamydiae bacterium | reverse complement strand
GTATTCCGCTGAAAAAGGCCCAGCTAATGTCCACATCAAAACCGAAAAGACCAAACATAGCTGCAAGATCACCAAGATCTTTATCGCTGTACGCCCCATCATGACTCCATGGCTAAAGGGAATACAGAATAACGCGAAGCTTTGGAGTGTGCAAGCTTACCATGGACAATGGACATGGACAGCATAGACGAAATGGACGTAATGGACTAAGGTGGTTAACGTGGATAAGGCGGACCCCAACCATTAGACAGAATAGCGCCGTGATTCCGCGTTGTTGCGTAATTCTCTTGATAACACAAATTTAAAAATAAAATTAATAATGAAAATGATACAACGATATAATGATAGAAAACACAAACAACTACCTCATATTGAATTTACGAAATTTATTCTGAATTGAAATTTCAAATTATCATTAAATCGTTATATCATTTCCATCGTTAATGTTTATTTACAGGTTATTCCGTGCTATCCCCTTGTGAGGGCTATTACGCAACAACGCCCCGTGATTCTGTCGATTAGGTCCATGCCGTCCATGCTGGCTTTCTTTACGAATATATAATTTGACTAATATAAAACTATAATGTATAATCTCCAAAAAAATGAGATTATAATTTTGCAACAGAGTTATCAACTAACGAAATTTCCAATCGGTTCGCTACGAGAGATGTGGCAGATCTCCTACCCACTCATGCTCGCCTTTCTATCGGGCAGCATGATGATGGTGGCTGATCGCATTTACCTCACGCACTATTCCTTGGAAGCTCTGACAGCTTGCGTGAATGGCGGCATCACCGTCTTTCTATTTACGATCCTACCGATGTTGACAGCCGGTATAGCAGAAGTTTTTGTCGGTCAGTACCATGGTGCGAACGAGCATAAGCGCATGGGGGAGCCTGTGTGGCAGATGCTCTGGCTCAGCCTCTTTACCATCCCCTTCTTCTTTCTGCTTGCTGCGTACGCTGGCCCCTATCTCTTCGCCGGTACGGGCAACGAAGCACTGGAGATTGCCTACTTCTCGACCTTGCTGCCCTTTGCTCCTCTGATGTGTGCTGGTCCAGCCCTCGGCGGTTTTTTCGCAGCTAAAGGCTCTGTCAAGATGGTGACGTTATGCACTGTTGTGATGAACGTCATCAATGTTGGCTTAGATCCCTTACTCATCTTCGGCTGGGGTCCCTTCCCTGAGATGGGCATCACCGGTGCAGCCTTAGCAACAGGAATCGCACACACGATAGGCGTCGCACTCTACCTCTCAATCTTCCTGCGGTCACCATACCGGAAGCGTTACGGCACCGGCGATTGGTCTTTCCGTCCCTCCGCGTTCTGGCACTATGCCAAAGTGGGGTTGCCCGGCGGGCTTTCCCATTTTAATGAGATGATCGGCCACTTTTTCTTTTTCCGCCTCGTCATCATGGCTGGAGGCTATGGAATGACTATCATGTCATTAGTACAAAGCGTCTATATCAGCGGTTTCTTTATCCTAGAAGGGACCTCGAAGGCCGTGTCTGCTATCGTCTCCAACCTGATCGGAGCGCGACAACACGCCCTCATCGATAAAGTTTTGCTTAGCGCGATCAAGCTCATCACACTATTCAGCCTCCTTTTTGCAGTGCTGATCGTTGGTAATCCCGAAGCCCTCTTTTCGCTGATGATGGCAGAGCAAGATCGATCGCTGCTTCTCGATCCCCTCTTCCTGGAACCTCTCATTAGAACCTGTTGGTGGGTTAGCCTGTTCTTCTTTGCCGATGGCCTCTATTGGATTTTCGTCGGAGCCCTAACAGCCGCTGGTGATACAAAATTTATTCTAGCTGCTGGCGTCGTCTGCACCTGGCTAGTGTATTTCCTGCCTGTCTATCTAGCACTCCATGTCTTTGAAGCATCAATAGATGTGGGCTGGATGGCCATCGCGATCAGCAGCTTTGTCCTAGCCGCTACTTTCTTTGTGCGCTACCGCACTAGCCATTATGAACCGCTACGTAGCTTCTCAAAAAGTCCTGGCACGTGATGACCTAGCGAGCTGAGACAGTCTGGGTGGTTCGCGACGAGGGAATAGCGTCAGCTATTTCTGAGGAGCGAAACGCCCAGAATGGCCAGCGGAGCAGGTCAGTGCGCCAGGACTTTTTGAGAAGTTACGCCACTACAAGCCGCACAAGAGGCTGGTTGATTTATCGGCAAATTATCGGCATAATGGATATTGACACAATGCCGATAATTTGCCGATATTATGCCGATAAAATTCGCCCCCATCTACACTCTCACACCGCATACTGCGAAGCAGCTGATGCGCATCGAAGCCGCTAAGGAAAAGGCCGCTCTTCTTCCGCTGACACCAACAGTCCTCGCTTCCCTACGTGAGTCCGCAAAACTATTCACGACACATTACTCCACAATGATCGAAGGAAATCGCCTGCTCCCCGAAGAGGTGAAACAGGTGATTACCTTGAATGAACATTTTCCTGGCCGTCAGCGAGACGAACAGGAAGTCAAAGGTTACTATGCGGCTTTAGCTCAGCTGGAACAGTATGTGGCACAGCAGCATCCTGTCACTGAAAAAGCCATTCAGATATTTCACGCGCTAGTCATGAGCAACGGCCGCCACAACATTAGGCCAACGCCCTATCGTGATGGCCAAAATGTCATCAAAGATAGCTCTACCGGAATGATCGTCTGCCTACCCCCAGAAGCCAAAGATGTTCCCAATCTGATGCAGCAACTGGTTGCCTGGATCAAGGAAAATAACGCACTACCATGCCCCATTGTTGCCGCTATCGCCCACTATCAGTTTGCCACAATCCACCCCTACTATGATGGCAATGGCCGGACTGCCAGATTACTGACGACATTCATCTTGCACCTTGGAGGGTACGATCTAAAAGGCTTGTACTCTCTTGAAGAATACTATGCGAAAAATTTAATGGCCTACTACCGCGCGATCAGTGTAGGCCCCTCTCATAACTACTACTTAGGACGAGCAGAAGCAGACATCACAGGCTGGATCGAATATTTCTGTGAAGGCATGGCCTTCGCCTGTGAAAAAGTGATCCATCAAATGATGACTTCTCAACAGCAAGGAGAAAAAGACCATGCATCGCTACTTCGTACACTAGATCCCAAGCAACGGAAAGTACTGGAGTTGTTTAAAACGCACCAGATCGTGACAAGCTATCAAATCGGTGAGCTGTTTGGATTCAAAGCACGCACGAATACCAATCTCTGTAAGAAGTGGGTGGAAGAAGGATTTCTCGAAATCGTCGACCCCTCAAACAAAGCGAGGAGTTATAAACTCGCTAAGCCATTCGAAGATATGATCAGTGGATGAACGGAAGAAACGGAGGAGGTGGGATTCGAACCCACGGTACGCGTTAACGCACACACGCTTTCCAAGCGTGCTCCTTAAGCCACTCGGACACTCCTCCGTAAAGAGTTCGATAGTGTAACGGAACAGGCCAAATCCTTCAAGACTTCTGTTTTGGCTACTGTTGTGTTAATATGATGGTATGGCAGACATCGAAGAAGAGCTAGGCGAAGGAGACATTCATCTTCGCGATAAGTTCCAGTTTGAGCTGAAGTCGGAGTATAGCCCTATCTCCGGCAGGGCCAACAACCGCTACACTCTCGAATTCTACTTTTTCATTCCTAACTCATTACACATCAATAAACATACCTACAGCAAAAAGCACTTCTACTACGATCAAACTTCTTTGCTGCGCCTGAAAACACCCAGCGTACCTCTGCAAGAGCTCATCGCTTCGACAACAGCCATCTCGCCTCTCTACCGTATCCGCAAACTCTATCAGGAAGGCAACGAGAGTGAAAAGGAAGTGCTGAAGGAGCTAAAGCTGTTTGCCAATAGCGTTCGCAGCGCATTGAGAGACCGCTCTCAACACCTCATCGATGCCTTACGCCGTCAGTCACCCCTAGTTACGACGGATAGTGTCTGCCGAGCCATCGAGCAGCTATGCCATGAAGTCGTCAATGTCCGCCTTACCTACCTCGCCTTCCTCGCAGAGTTTGCCGAGAGATGGAAAGACTCCCGCTTAGAACATTACGGACAATACATCGACGAATTTCTCAGCATCACAGCGCAGCTGCACCTCGCCCCCCTACTGCAAGAGCTCAATGCGCACCACAGCCGCGCAGCCAAATCGACTCAAACCAGTAAACTCCTATCTGATCAAATCATATGGGAAACGCGACATCGCGACGCCACCAAAGAAAAATCCCCTTTTGCTAGCGATCCAGAAAAAAACACGGAGTACTTTGTCTATCGCTCCAGCCTGTTGAAGAAATTTGTATGGGAGGTGCTATTCCTTAACATCATCCGCAAAGAACCCTCAAAACCCTTTCGCGAATTCGCTGCCGTTGTCGCCGCAGGAGTGGCGATGCTCTTCTATCTCGTCTTCCTCACCATGCAAGGATTCACAACGTCAGCGGGTGGCATTGCGTTTAACTCGGCTACCTTCATCGTCTTTGCCGTTCTCCTCTACATCGTCAAAGACCGCTTGAAGGATGGCATCAAGAACTTCTCCGCAGCAGTCGCCTCTAGATGGTTTCCCGACTACCGCACAGACATCGAAACGCCCGATGGCGAGACGAAGCTTGGCTATCTGAAAGAATACTTCTCTTTTGTGACGCCGGAAGAGGTACCACCCGAAATCATGGAGATCCGCAACACCGGCTTTCACACCGAGTTGGAACGCGCAGAACGTATTGAAACAATCTTCTACTACAAGAAGGAAGTGACGCTATTTTCTAGCCCTGAAGATGAGCCGCATGGAGAACATCGCGAGCTAAACGACATCTTTCGCTACAACATCAGCCGTTTCCTGCTCAAAGCCAGCGACGCCTACAAAGATCACCTCGACGTCGATACCAAAAGCGGTAAGCTGCGGGCGGTGCGAATGCCTAAGGTCTACCACATTAACATCATCATGCACCGTTCTTATCTAGATGGCGAAGGGCAACCCGTCAACGACTTACGCAAATTCCGCCTTGTCCTCGACAAGGAAGGCATCAAACGCATCGAAAAAGTGATCTAACGTCCCATCAACTTAGACCGTGCTGCTTCATTCCATTGAATCAGTACATCCAAATAGCCTTTGAAAGCTCCTGGCTGCTCATAATCGCCATATACAGCTTCCATATAGACATCGTCGTTGGGGATGATCACCGGCTTAATGTCACAATGCCCTAAGAATAGATTCATCATCAGACGCGACAGCTTGCCGTTGTTTAAGAAAAAAGGTTGAATGCGCCCAAATCTTTGGTGCCAATCAGCAGCTAGTGTCACACAGTCTACGCCTTCTCGCATCTTGCCTTTAAGATCGTCTATGAGAGACGTCAACGCCGGTTCGATTTCTGCTGGGCTTGGAGCCACCACACCCAGGTAAGAATAAGCCTTCGCTTGAAGTGGTGACATCTCGCAGGGACTCTTCAGTTGCGAGGCCCCTGCCTCAATTACCTCGTCGGTAAGATTATGTGCCTCTTTTTTGGCCTCAAGAAAGGCACGTCGCCCTGTAGCACGACCTAGGCCTTCGTAACGATAGACAAAGTTACATGTATGCCGAAATTGACCTGGTTCCAAAATCGCAGAAAGGCCTAGCGTTAGCCCTTTGTGTCCCGCTTTGATTGCTTCAATAATCCTTGAAGTAGGCGTTATAAGAAAAGCAAGCCGATCGCCAAGTGTCTCCATGTAGGCCTCCACTACTGCGCGGTAGTTGCCCATTCGCCATCCGGGGTAGCCCACCTGATACTCCGCATCGCTGACAGTCAAGTTCATCCCGCTATAGTGGTTAGTCTTATAGAGGTTCAATATATCATCCCTGCCATTTTCTATAATGACATCCCGCACGAATGTTACATCTTTTTCGCACTGTTGCGGTCTTTTAACACCGCTCACATCTTGTGTAAAGAGGGATAAGCCGTCCACCTTCATCTTGCAACCGGCACTTCCATCGCTTGCCAGCTGGACTCCTGGATACATATGACGCGCTAACAATTCGGCATCGCTGTCAATACTCCCGGCATTCCATTGCCAGTAGCTCCTTAAAGCATAATAAGCAGCTGCCGCGATCACGCTCACTCCAAAGAAGGTTTTTGCATTCCACCTGGGCATATGCTGTAAGATAGAAGAATACATGCCTCTGCACTTCGAAAGACACGTATTCTCGGCCACATGTCTTCCTTGCAAACTTTTTTTCGCCGACGTTGGCTTCTTGCCTCTGTTATCGGAGGTATTAACCGGTTCAAATATATTCTTTTTTCCTACCCGTCCCATTTTTAGCCCCCTTTCAGTGTATTATAGGCACTTTTATTCCACTCAATGACTGCCAGGAGGTAGTCCTTAAAGACACCAGGCTGTTCATAATCTTCGAAAAAGGCCCATTCGTAATGTTCAGCATTAGGAAAGACCTGAGGTTTTATGTCGCAGTGTCTTAGGAATTCATTCATGAATAAGCGCGCAACTAAAGCGTTACCCTCGTCAAATACTTGTAGACGGCCAAATCCTTGGTGCCAATCGGTTGCCAACGTCACACAGTCAGCACCATGTGCAGCACTATTCTGTAATCGACTCACCAAACCCGTGAGCTCGCTCTCAATCTTTTCAGGATTGGGTCTGAAGTACCCCAGACGAGAAAAGACCTCTGTTTCATTGGCTGTCGGATGGCAAGAATCCCTCATACCATTACGCGCAATCTCAATGAAATCTTCCGTCACATTGTTCTGTTGCAAAAACTCGATGCGTTTGTCAGGTTCATTCATTTTTGGATGAAACACAAAATCACAAAAGTTTCGAAATTCGCCAGGCCTCTGGACTGTTAACATACCATGGGTGCTCTTTATCAACTCTACGATCATTGATGTAGATGCCTCAAAAAATATTTCTTTATTGAAACCTGCACGATGAAAAACATTGGCAGCCATCCGATAGGAGTCCATCAGCAGCGGCGATAAATTCAACAAATAGGACCGATCACCCCATTGATATCCCCGCAATCCTTCCTGCGCTTGATCCACAGACTGCTGCAAGGAATAGACGTTCTCATCACACTGGTCCGGAGTGAGAATGCCGCTAGGATTATGAGATACAAAGTCTGCTGCACTCAGGTCCATTCTACAGCCGCTTGTTCCCGTCTTGTCTAACTGGATGCCAGGGTGCATATAACGCGCTTGGAAATCGACCCTGTTGTCAATTCCTCGGGTCTTTTGAAACAAGGATGTCAATGCATAATAGGTAGCTGATGCGATAACTAGTACACCAAATCCTTGAAAGAGAGCTTTAGTCCATGAAGTCCACGCAGTGGGTGGAACAACACCTTTTTGTCGCAACACGTCATTCTTTTTTTTCTTGTCGATAGGTGTTGTCAATAATTTATGATTATTAGTCGATCTATTATAAGAATGTACTTTACCCACATTTTTCCTATTTATAAATTTTTAACACAAAACAGAACAACAGTTATACAATGTAACGAATTATCAATCAAACCAAAAAAGGCCGTACATGCAGCAACTCCCGCTAAAAAAATAAAGAGCCCCACAATAGGGCGACAGTGGGTAACCGAGGGCAAGGAAATCCCATTAGGGGTGACGCTGCCCTGGGAATTAGCGGGAATTGCTGCCTTACATGTTCACCTCTATCATCATTCGTGCTCGTGAACGCGTAAGAAACCTTAGCGTAAAAATACTAAACGCAAGTAGAATTGCGTTTAGTAGCACCAAACGCAAAAGTGATGGCATGTCGTCGGATCAAATTACCAGAGATTTTTGGCTAAAACAGATCGAAACCTGTTGGAAAAGACGGTCCATTATCTGGTTATCGGGTGTTCGGCGCTCGGGAAAAACTGTCTTATGCCAGAGCATCCCTGGGATCGAATACTTCGACTGCGAATTGCCAAGAGTGAGAAGTCAACTCGAAGATTCGGAGAGCTTTTTAAGAGATGTAACAGGCAAGAAAATTGTGCTTGATGAGATCCATCGTCTAGGTAATCCCACTGAATTACTCAAGATTGCAGCAGATCACTTTCCCAGCACTAAAGTGATTGCGACTGGTTCTTCAACCTTGTCAGCCTCAGATAAATTTCAAGATACATTGACGGGGCGCAAAGAAAAATTATGGCTGACACCCATGCTCTTCCATGAAGGAACGATGTTTGGAAATTCTCACCTGGACCATCGCCTTCTTTTCGGTGGCCTACCTCCTTTTTTTATGGAAAAAAGGCTTCCCGAGCGAGACTATCAGGAATGGATAGATTCCTATTGGGCCAAAGATATTCAAGAGCTGTTTCGATTAGAAAAGAGGTATTCTTTTCAAAAATTTGTTGAGCTCATTCTAGCTCAAAGTGGTAGCCAATTTGAAGCAACCCGATTTGCCACACCATGTGAGGCGAGCCGAACGACGATTACTAACTACTTAGCAGTCTTAGAATCAACGCATGTCGCCCACGTCCTCCGTCCTTTTAATACCTATCGCTCTACGGAAATTGTGGCAGCCCCAAAAGTCTATGGCTTTGACACTGGTTTTGTCTGCTATCACCGCGGGTGGCTACAATTAAGAAGTGAGGACAAAGGATTGCTTTGGGAACACCTCGTTCTTAATGAGTTGCAGGGAAAACTACAGCTGCAAGAAATCCGATATTGGCGAGACAAGAGAGGGCATGAAGTCGATTTCATTCTACTACCAAGTAGAACCACTTCACCGATTGCCATCGAATGCAAGTGGAAAGCCACCAGTTTCGATCCTAATGGCCTCAGAGCATTTAGGCAACACTACCCCAACGGGGCAAATTTCGTTGCCTCGCCAGATGTAGATAGGCTGCACACCCGCACTTATGACGACCTCACCGTCACATTTGTCAACTTGTTGCAATTGATCGCAGAGATTGAGGCGATGGTTGAGCGGTTGAAAAAAAATATGCCATAAGGCATGCTTTAGGGACCATAATTGAACCGTTGGTTTGGCGATGACCTTTTCTGTAAAAAACAGTTTTTTACATTTTCTTGCTTTGCTCTCCTGCTTATTTGGTGCAGCGAATGCAGATACACCGCATGTATTAGTGAGTGTAGCTCCTTACAAATACCTCGTGGAGCGCATAGCTGGCGACACCGTGACAGTAGGTCTGTTGGTTCCTCCGAACGCCAATGTTCACACTTACGAACCCACCTTCAAGGAAGTCCTGTCGGCTAGTAACGCGGACCTCTGGTTCCGTATTGGCGAGACCTTTGAACCTAGGGTGATTAAAGCGCTATCGGCACACAACCCTAATCTGTGGATTGTCGATCTACGTCCAGGGCTTGACCTAATCGCCGGTCACGACCACTGCCATCATGGCTGCTGCCATCCGGAGGGAATGGACCTGCACATCTGGCTTAGCGCCCGCATGATGAAACCGCAAGCCATCACTGTTGCGGAAGCTTTGAAGAGACGCTATCCCGCCAATGCCGCACAATACGACCTGTCTCTTATACACATCTCCGAGCCCACGAGACGTAGAGGAATCTC
>CAMFKD010000079.1 GCA_945957095.1 uncultured Chlamydiae bacterium | reverse complement strand
GCTGCTGCCTGGCTGCTGCGTGTTGCTGCTGCCTGGCTGCTGCGTGTTGCTGCTGCCTGGCTGCTGCGTGTTGCTGCTGTTGCCTGTATCCGTTGAGTTACCTGGCTTACCAGAACCATCGCCATTCCAGGACTTAACACCTGCATAGATTCCGAAGCCCAATCCTACAGCCAATCCTGCGCCTACAGATAATTTCACAACGTTAGGATTACGCTCGCAAAACTCTTTCACTTGTGTTTTCAATCTAGTGTAGAAGGGAGCTGTTTTTCCAGTCGTCTCAACAAGTTCTTGTTTGAATGGCTTGGCGGCCGAAGGATTTACCACGACTGAAGGTTGTGTTTGGTGCAAGCCCAAGATGTCGCTAGATTTTACAACAAAGCTTGGAGCAAACAGCACGATAAAAGGAACAGTGATAGAAAGCGCTTCAACAGCGAACTGGACAATGAGGGCTAACATGCGGACAACGCGTAGAGCCTGTGCTTTCACCGTAAAGAGTGGACCATCTTTGTCAGCGATTCCAATCAATCGCGCAGCTCCTACTGGGATAGCTACTGCAAAGCACACCAGCGTCTTAGCACCGGTTAGCGCTAGGTCAGACAAAGTCGCAAACGGCATTGCAACGGCACAACTAACGGCTTTCAGATGATTGCCTAGACCTGGTTGGTTCTTATATCCAACAATAGCATCAGCACAACGCGCTGTGATTTGTGGATCTCTGTTTAGCTCTTCAGCTAATCTCAAAAAAACACTAGACATGGGTAACCTCATTAACTTGATTCAACACTATATAAACTAAGCACATATCATACATAACACGCAATATTAAAGCAATACAAGAGCGGACTTTTTCGAAGAGGATGCAAATCAGTGGTAAAAAGCACTCTAAAATAGTGTGTAGAGCGATTTACTTACTTCTCCTCATTCCGATGCTCTTGTGTTTTTATCCTTTTTTCTCTTTTGTTTCTTTCTTTGATTATTAGTCTTTGGAACTTGAGGTCCATCCAACCACCTGGTTAGGATTCCGCGGATCCATTCGCGGGTCGTGCAGTCTTCGTCTGTCTCAGGAAGTCGGGCATTTGTGGAATCGCATAACTTAAGACCGGCTTGAAGTTCTTCCCGATTTGGAGTGTTATTACTTTGTCCAAATAGATCTGCTACTTGTTGCAATGGACCTGAGGGGTGAGCATCTAACGAAGAGCTCGAGTCGTTGAGTCCTAGATCTTGGAGTAATTGATTCCTGTCTACTGTTGTATTTGGAACGGATAGAGACTGCAATTCGGCCAGTTTTTTATTGAAAAGCATCATTAAGGTTGATCCCATAGTCGTAGGGATTGCATCGGCGAACTCTTCTTCACTGCTGCTAGACTGAGAAGTGGAACGCTGTGCGGTACTGGGATCACCCAACCAAATCTTTAGAGAAGTGCTTACATTGCCCTCCGAAGCATCTGAAGCAGTATTTTTCGAAACGCAATAAAAAGTTAAAGCTGCTCCAAACAGCATTTGAATATTTATAGGGTCCAGCACACCAAGTCCGGTAAACAGCTGCTCTGCTTGATCGTTATCGAGTTCGCTGAACCCTTCGATGAGAACGGGAATAAGCTTCTTGGGAAACCTTTTCAATACATCCAAGTGGGTTTTGGGGAGCCTTTGGATTAGTTTTCGGCGGTCCTCTGAAATCTTGTTGATTTCTCTTCTCCAGATCGCTTCTGGCGTATCGGCCACTATTGTCTCAGGTGCTGTGAAAAGCGACAAAGGTTCCACAGGTTGAGTTTTTTTAGATCGAGAGCTTGTTTTGCTGTTACGGGGATTAGGAAGGGAGCTCGTAGATGTACTTAGAATACGTATCCCTTCAAGAAGCGTTCTCTTTAACTTTGGGTCGTTGTATAGAGACTTTGTACGTACAAGCGGAGGTCTACTATGGCTCGACGACGTAGAAGAGGAAGAAAGCCTTCTAGGTGGTCGTTGCGGAGGCGGACGGAAGGTGAGGAGCACATCACCATTGCTTTCACGAGTGATTTCGGGCAATCCCTGAACCGATGTCGGTAGTTCAATAGGACCCCATCCACGAGGATTATTTTCGTTGTCTAACCAGGATAGTAAGATTAGCTTAGTGTCTTGTTGCTTCTCTATCTGTATTGACTCGTAATTGCCTCTGAAGCCATGCAGCCGTAACACGGTTGATTCAGGAGTGCTAGTCGGGTCTATGCTAGCATTGTCGATCCATCTCTCCTGTAAAGTCTGAGATTGTGTTAGCGCATCGAACAAAGTCTGTGATTCACTTGATATCACCACCATTTTCTCAAAGGCCGCATCGTCAAATGTATCGATAGCTTGAATTTGTTCAAGAGTCATCCCTTCAAGAGCTAGTTGTACACGATTTAGTGCATCGTCTTCTAACGCGTTTAGGGTTCCAAGCTTATCCCTTGAGAGTTTTTCTATGACAGCTGCATGATCTGGTTGTAGTCTTACCAGCATGCGTCTAAGAGAATCTTTTATTCCATTGCTAGAACAGGTACCACCTGTCTCGCAGATTTTTGTCTTTCGGATATTAAACCAACGCAGCCAATTTGTAAGCGGCGTATTGTGTGCATAGGTGGCAATATCTAGGGATAATGACTCGTATGTAAAATCTGGAGGAAGATCGAAGGTTGCTGTTAGTTCTTGACCCATTTTGTAAAGATTTAAAAGAGAACTCTGAATAGAGTTTGGATCTTCAGCTGATTGAATCTCACCTGATAAGGGATAGCAAGTTTTTATTAAAGTGACTGTTAACAATATTTTGTGATCATGATCTGAAAAGCCACCCGACGCCCATGTTAGTTTCTCAACCTGATCAACAGTCATTCCACAGAACGTTCCGATAAGGATCTGTATGCTTGTGTCGTCAAAAGTTAGGAGTACGTTGGAGAAAGCTGAAATGATCTGCTTTAGATCTTCTCTTTGGATCTGTTCGACTGTTTCCCGAATGAAATTGGTTTTTGTCGCCTTGTCAGAGTTGAGATTGACGGGTCTTTGAGGAACAGTTTGAGGATGTGTAGCGATAGAAGTGGGAGGAGGAGTTGGATCTGTTATAGGGGTTGCTACAGGATGTATGGTTCGAGGAGCATCGACCTGAAACTGGCGGCTGAGGTAGATGGGAACGCCCAAGGCGGCGGCGGCTATGGGAATAGCCTTCAACCCTTCGTTGAGCCATAACGGTTTTTCCATCTGATACAGTGCGGTGGCGCCTGCCATCATCACATGGCCTAAAGAGGTCAATGGGTTGCTGCCCTGAGCTGTGGTTATTGGCTGGGATATATTGACATGATCGTTCGCTATGAGTTCACTGATCGTTTGTGGGGAATCATCGTCCTCACCACTGACAATACTTTCACTGGTTGTTTGAAGGGACTTACTGTCTTCTTGACTCAGAACGGTTTCATTGACTTGATGAGTTGTGGCGAGCGGAGGCTGGATAAATGAGGGGCCAATCTCCTGATGCGTATTAGAACTGCTTTGGTTCCCTTTTTCACTTGAAGAGTCTCGATCAGTGCTGTGTTGGCCAAAGATGACCTCGTAGCCATAGTAGCCAGCGGCGGCGGTAGCGACGCAGGCACCTAAGTAGGCAGCGACATGGACGGCGGTGCGATGGTTACGATAGCCATTGGCCAGAGCGGACGACACATGGCGATACCATGGTGCTGCTTTCTCTACGGTGGGAAGAGGTTGCCCTTGGCTGGAGATATGGGTAGGAAGCAGTGCTTGGTTATCACCGCTCCATTCCCGGCGCAACCCTAGCATATCGCATTCTTTGACGACTAAAGTAGGCTTAAACAGGGCAAATGGAATAGAGAAAGCGGTCAGAGGCGCAGCCGACAAGAGGGCCAATGCGCGCATCACACGCCAAGCTTGTACCTGGAGGCTGAATAGATGTGTGTATTCGCCATTAATGCCGAGCAAACCACCGATGCGTAGAGGTAGCGCCAAAACGGAACATGCGACTGCTTTACCAAATGTTTCAAAAGCTTCGCATAGAATAACGACTGGTAATATGGAGGCTATTATACGCGCCTGTCGCTGATAACCGAGTTCGGGTTGAGCGCTGTATTCTTCAATTAAACTAGTGAATTTGACACAATGGAGCGTATCTTTTTGTAGCTCATCAAAGATGAATGAAATAGCATCTAAGTAGCTTTTTATCACTTTTTACATCTTGTTTAATTGGTATTAACATTGGTAAAACATAACAAGCCGTTATATTACATATACTCTATAAATTGTGCAAGATGTTTTAATATATATGCTCACTTCTTTCGCCGAGCGCATAACACATCCCTTTACCAAAGAAGTGTGCGCGAGACCATACCTAATTCTTGCGCGAAGCGCAGCACTCCAAGGCGCTTCGCGCAAGGAATTAGGAAGTCTAATGTGTATGCCTCAACAGGGTGATAGTAATGCATCATGGGTGGGGATGAGCCTGACAGAGGGGTGGTGGTGGTGGAGGCTCTGAAGACGATGCACGGTATCAAGAAAGGCTGGATAATCCTCGATGATGACCCTGGCTAGTCGATGGGGCATGGCATTGGCGGTGATGGTGCTCAGTCTCCAGACGCTATCAGCGATGAGAAAGTGTGGTCCCTGATGGCATTGAGGGATATAGAGACCCATTTGTCCCTGGGCGTGTCCTGGTAAGGCGATGGCAATCAGGGAACCATCACCTAGGATGTCATAGCCATTGGGGAACCCTGTCAACTCAGTCGGACAGTTAGCCGGTTCTCTATCGTCAAAGGGACGTGAACGGGCGGAGAAGTCATTAGGCAGTAGATCAGGTAGGAAACAACGATGCAATGCCTTCCAGCCGCGTAGATCTTTGACAGCATCGTAGGCGCTCCTAGCGTAGACGAAGGTGGCATGGGGGAAGTCGCGGACACCACCGAGGTGGTCAGCGTGAAAGTGGCTGAGGAAGACTGTCGCGACGTCATGGGGATCGATGCCCCGCTTGGCGATTGCGTGAAAGGCGCTATCCTCTTCAGAACAGGTGATGGGCGTTACCCAGGTATATAGGCGGTAAGGCCAACTTCGTGCCGCTTCGAAGACACGCGGGCTGTAGCCGGTGTCGAAGAGGATGTAGCCGCGAGTGGGGTGTTCGATGAGGGCACATAGGCTTGGAAAT
The DNA here is from genome assembly GCA_945957095.1 of uncultured Chlamydiae bacterium. Lineage (GTDB taxonomy): Bacteria > Chlamydiota > Chlamydiia > Chlamydiales > JAJFMA01 > CAMFKD01. Next base: position 4,388 of record CAMFKD010000079.1, on the reverse strand, counting down.
TTGACGATGCGCCAATGCCCATCGCTGACGACAATCCTCTCCCAATTCTTGCAATATCCTGTAGAAAAGATATGAATCTTCATCATTCCGGATTCTGAATTCCGGATTCTGAATTCCGGATTCTGAATAACTAATGTAGTCTGCTAGCGGATTGCCGTCAATCGCACAACCTTGTATGCTGCCATGCCATGGAATATCTTCACGGTTACATTGAGAGAATCACCTACCAGAACCCTGACAACGGCTATACGGTGGCGCAACTCAAGGAGCCTGGTAAGCGTCATCTCTGCTGCATAGTGGGCACGATGCCGACGCTGCAGCCTGGGGAAACCGTCCGTTGCCGTGGTTGCTGGGCTAGCCACACGGTTCATGGGCGGCAGTTTGAGGTGGAAGAGTGTGTTACGGAGATGCCTGCTGACGTCGTTGGGATTGCGAAATACCTTGGATCTGGATTGATCAAAGGCATTGGTCCTGTCTTTGCCGGTCGCATTGTGGAGAAGTTTGGTGTCGAGACATTAGACATCATCGACCTAGCTCCTGACAGGTTGCGCGATGTGCCTGGGATTGGCGCTGGACGGTTAGAGAAGATTAAAGAGTGCTGGGCAGCGCAGAAGACGATACGCGATGTGATGCTCTTTCTTCAACAATACCAAGTCAGTCCCTCCTTTGCTCAGAAGATCTATAAGCACTATGGTGCTCATAGCATTGAGAAGGTAAAGAGCAACCCCTACAACCTAGCCAAAGATATCTTCGGTATTGGCTTTAAGACGGCTGATGGCATCGCCAGAAAGATGGGGTATGGCCACGATTCACCCGAGCGTATCGCTGCAGGCATCGAGCATGTGCTGTCACATCTAAGTGATGAGGGTCATGTGTGCTATCCTGTCGAGGAGTTTCTGCCCGAAGCAGAAGCTATCTTAGAGGTGTCGCAAGATCTGGTACGGAACGAACTCGACGACTTGGTTAAAGAACAACGCATTGTCATTGCCCCGTTGGGTTATGGCGACAACGTTCAGCCGTTTATCTGGCGCACTCCCCTCTATTTGGCAGAGACTGGCATCGGCCGCGAGCTATTGCGTCTTAGGCAAGGCAGCTGCCGTTTGCGCGCCATCGATGCTGCCAAGGCACTGGCGTGGGTGCAAGCTGAGCTGAAGATCAGCTTGGCTTCCCAGCAAGCACAGGCTGTGATGCAGACGCTTAACGACAAGGTCCATATCATTACTGGAGGTCCAGGCACTGGCAAGAGCACGATCACCAAAGCGATTCTCCACATCACCGAAAAGCTCACCCCCTACATCGTACTTGCGGCACCGACAGGGCGAGCGGCCAAACGGATGGCAGAGATTACAGGACGCAAGGCTTCAACGATCCATAGCTTGCTCGAGTTTGACTTCCGTCAAGGCGGTTTTAAGCGTGGCCGAGACAACCCTCTAGACTGCGACCTCATCATCATCGATGAAGCGAGCATGATCGATACCTCTTTGATGTTTAGCTTACTCAAAGCAATTCCCAGCCATGCGCGGGTCGTCTTTGTCGGTGATATCAATCAGCTGCCTAGCGTTGGGCCTGGTAACGTCCTTAAAGACATGATCGCTAGCCAACGACTCCCCGTTACGGCGCTGCATGAGATCTTCCGGCAGGCGGCTGGTTCGCGCATCATCACCAATGCGCATGCGATTAACGAAGGACGCTTTCCCGACGTCGCTAATGGCAGCGATAGCGACTTCTTCTTCTTGGAAAAGGAAGAGCCTGAGCAGGTTCTCAATACCATTGTAGAGCTTGTGACGACGCGACTTCCGGCTAAGTACGGCTTTGATCCTTTCGATGACATCCAGGTGCTCGCACCGATGCGTCGTGGGGTTGTCGGGACTGAAAATCTCAACGCCATCTTACAAAGCAAGCTAGTGCCTAAGGGGATTCCTTTCATGCGTTCTGGTCGCAGCTTCCTCCCCGGTGACAAGGTGATGCAGATCCGCAATGACTACCAAAAAGAGGTGTTTAATGGCGACGTAGGGCGCATCGAACGCATCGATGTGGTAGAGCAGGAGCTCATCGTACGCTTTGACGATCGGCATGTGGTTTACGATTTTAGCGATATTGACGATCTAGTTCTGGCTTATGCTGTGTCTATCCATAAGTACCAAGGTAGCGAGTGCCCTTGCGTTATCATGCCTATCCATACCACACACTTTAAATTGCTATTTCGTAACCTGATCTACACGGGTGTGACGAGAGGAAAGAAGATGGTGGTTTTAGTTGGAACCAAGAAGGCTTTAGCCATCGCTGTGAGAAACGATGAAGTGCGCCGCCGCTACACATCGTTGAGGCAGGTGTTGCAACAACAGGGCAAATCGCGATGAAGCAAAGTAGGCCATTAGCCTTCCTTCTCACCCTACTGGTGTTGTTGGGTGTCTTAGCTCTTATCATCTTGGAGAATGCGACACCGGCTCGCTTGCCACAAGGGAAAGGGGCTGTGGAGCTCTATTCCAACCAGGGAGGCGACGACCTACGCCGTACAGTTGTCGACGCCATTGCAGGCGCGCGCGATTCTATTTTACTGGCAGTCTATAACCTCAGCGATGGCAAGGTGATCAAAGCCTTGAAGACCAAAGCGGACGAGGGTGTGGCTGTGACGGTGATTGTGGATGCCAAGGCATCCCCTGATGCCAAGCGGGCTTTGGGTCCCAAGGTGACAACGGTACGCCGTTCTCCTCCTGGACTCATGCATCTGAAGGTTATCGTCATCGATGGCAAGCAGCTGTGGCTGGGATCAGCCAACATGAGCTATGATTCGCTGCGCGTTCATGGCAACCTGATGGTTGGCATGGATAATAGTGCTGTAGCGGCGTCGGTCTCTCATTATCTGCTTTCGTTGCCGCAGGCAGGGCCAGTGTTAGTGCCGGCCAAAGCGCCTATCCGGTTTGAACAGGAAGGACAGATGGGTGATCTGTGGTTCCTTCCTGCCTCTAAAGGGGCGTTACATGACCTCCTTAGGGTCATTAATAGCACTCAGTCAACCCTTAAAGTGGCCATGTTCACGTGGACTCACCCTGCCCTCACCTCCGCTGTCATCGATGCGCATCGTCGCGGAGTTGCCGTTACGGTTGTCATCGATAGTAAGCAAGGCCAGGGCGCAGGTGCTGAGGTGGTCCATCGCCTTCGCGAAGCGGGCGTCCCCACCTCTCTCAGTCGTGGTAATGGCCTCCTCCACTACAAAATGCTGATCAGTGACGATACGACTCTTGTCATTGGCTCTGCTAATTGGACCCGAGCGGCTTTCTCACAAAACGATGACTGCTTTCTGATCCTCACTCCGCTCACGACAGCACAGCAGGAGTACCTCAGAGGCGTATGGCGCGTCATCGAACACGAATCGGCGTTATAGTACATCAGAGAAGAGGTGAAAGCCGCTCTGTTTTACTACCCATTCGGCTGCTGTCACAGCGCCTTCGGCGAAGCCGCTGCGGTTGCGCGCTGTATGGGTCATTGTGATCGTGTCGCAGGGACTGTCAAAGACGAGCGTATGGGTGCCAGGTATTGAGCCGCAACGCAAGCTGGCGATGGCTACAGGGGCGTCGATAATGTCAGGACAACTGGTCGTCAAGATATCAGCGATAGCTTTCGCTGTCCCTGAAGGACTATCCACTTTGCTGCGGTGATGTTCTTCATAGAGGCCGGCATGGTACTGCGGGAAGCGGTTTAAGAGCTCCCCTGCCGCTGTTGCTAACTTAAAGAAGAGGTTGACGCCAATGGAGAAGTTGGAGCCATACACCACACCAATGCCCGCTTCTTTAACTAACGCTTCTACTGTATCTAGATGCTCGTCCCAACCGGTCGTACCAATCACCATCGGCTTCTTGTGCGCTGCTACGGTGCGTACGTGTTCTAAGACAGCGTCTGGATGAGAAAAATCAATGCAGACATCAGCGGCTGCGATATCTGCTTCTGTAGTATTTCGCTTAGCAATGATCACCTGATGATGGCGCTTTTCTGCAACTTCATGAATCAGGTGCCCCATTTTACCATAACCCAATAACGTGATCTTCATTGTTTGCCTTGCTGATTGAAATGGATAGAAGATTAGTTATCGTAATACACTACTTTATTGAATACAATCGTTGATATGTCGTATATATTCATGTAATGCTGCCAATTTATCGTAAATCATTGATTGTCAGCTTTTATGATGTCTTTTAGGCTTTCCTAGCCTTTCTCGAGAAAATGATGGGAATGATATAACGATATGAATGATATTTTTATCATTCCGACAGCCATTCGCGCTAAATATTACCCACTCATTTTTAGGAATTTATCACCATAGAGTGCACGGAGGACACAGAGAAAAAATAGAAAATGAGAAATCCCTTTCGATTTTTAAGAAAATATTG
>CAMFKD010000078.1 GCA_945957095.1 uncultured Chlamydiae bacterium | reverse complement strand
CCTAAGACGCTTTTTTGATCTGATTCATCGCCTCCTCATTTTCAACAATATCTTGTAGTATTTTCTCTAAGACTCTGAGGACCAATCGAGAGCTGTTGTAGACTCCTGTCACACAGAAGGCTGTTTCGAGTTTGGGTTCTTTTTCTTTATTCAATGCAATGAACGTGAATGTCTTAGAGATATCATCGCTACTTTCAGGAACAATCCAGATCGCAAACTGCTCATTAACTAAGGTGATTTTCTCTTCAGTCTCAATGACATGAAAATAACGGGTCAGCTCTTCATCTCCACTACCGAGCTCTTCTTCAAAATCGAGTAGGTGATACTCTTGGAGTAAGGCAATATTGACATCCATCACCCCATCCGGCAACCACTTAGATAAGTCTTTAATGAATTTCTTGTAGCATCCTTCCAACTTCTCAATATTGTTCATGGGGTCCTCCCAATTGCGGCAATATACGTCGTGAACAATGCAAGGCCTGTGCCAATGAGAACCGGAAATTTTTACTACAGAGTGCACAGAGAAGGAAATGGGAAAAATAAACACAATATTTTCCTGAAAATAGAAAAAAACTCTCGTCTTCCGATCCTTTCACTGTGTTCTCTGTGCATTCTGTGGTAGTAAATTCCTAAAAATTAGTGGTTAATATTTAGCGGGAGTTGCTGTTGTGCGAATAGGATCATTGTTTTTTCCGGAAATTTCGGTATAGTATATGTGCCTGTTAATGACACTAGGGAGATATTTGATGGGGCGATGGATCGCGCTGGCTTTAATGGTGATGGCACATCCCTTTTTTACTGAACCGTTGCAGGTGACCGTTGGTGCAGAGAGTGCTATCTTGATGAATGCCGATACAGGCGCTATTTTGTATGAAAAAAATAGCCGTCAGCGGATGTTTCCTGCTAGCACCACCAAGATAGCGACAGCGATTTATACCTTAGATCGCAGCGGAGCTAAGCTTGACGCGATGTGTACGGCAGATCAAGAGTGTGTGGGGTTTGTGACGGAGACGGCTAAGAAGCGTTCCAACTACACGTTGCCGGCACATTATCTCGAGTTTGGCGCCACACATATGGTTATCCATAAGGGCGAAAAGCTGTCGTTGCGTGATCTCCTGTACGGGCATATGGTACACTCCGCTGATGATGCGTCTAATGTCATCGCACAGCATGTAGGGGGGACAATTCCACGATTTATGGATGACCTCAATGCCTATCTACAGGAGCTGGGATTTGTAGATACACATTTCATGAATCCGCACGGTTTGCATCACCCCGACCATTACACTACTGCTTATGATATGGCCCTTCTGACACAACATGCTCTTAAGAATAGGCAGTTTCGCGAGTTGGTTGCTTGTACGCAGTGTGTGAGACCTAAAACGGAGCATCAAGCCGCGGCAACGTTGGTGCAGGGAAATCGCCTCTTGCGCAAAGGGGACTATTACTATCCAAAAGCGATTGGCGTGAAGACGGGATATACCGCTGCCGCTGGTCATTGCTTCTCAGCTGCCGCCCAGCACAATGGGCGCACGCTGATTGCGGTGTTGTTCAATTGCAAAGACCGCAAGGAGATGTTTAAAGAGACGGTCAAGCTGTTTGAAGCAGCTTTCAATCAGCCGATGCTGGAGCGTACTCTCTTAGAGGCAGGCCCTCTTCCCTTTACCGTCAAAGTATCAGGTGCTGGCAAGGCAGTGCAGGCAGCGCTTGTAGAGCCGTTGACAGTGCAGTATTACCCTGCTGAGGAGCCGCAGCTGTCCGCTTCGCTACACTGGCAAGAGTTGTCCATTCCGGTGGTTAAGGGACAGCCGGTGGGTGAGATTGTTCTGACGGCTCCTGACGGACGTGTGGTCAAAACGGCGCAGGTGTTTGCTGCGGCAGACGTCAAAGCATCCCCTTTTAATATTCTCGGTCAGATGTTCGGTAGCTTAGGGGTGATCGGATGGCTGTTTCTCATCGCCATCGTTGCCGCTGTTATCTGGTTTGTTCGGCGTCGGCAATGACCTCAAAGAGGGCTATCAATGCGTCAAGAGGGAGATCTTCGGGCCGTGCCTGCACATTGAGGTGCAGCGACTCGAGCGCCGCAGTAACCGTTTCGGCACGGTAGAGATCTTTAAGGGAGGCTCGCAGCATCTTTCGCCGATGTTCAAAAGCAGTGCGTGTCATGCGGAAGAATGCATCGACATTGGACACATGGCGTGGATGCCTGACTTTCAGATGAACGGCGGCAGAATCGACTTTAGGCACCGGCGAAAAGCAGTTGCGACTCACGGTGAAGGCGTATTCAGGGTCGGTGTAAAAATGCAAAAAGACAGTCAAAGACCCATACACTTTGCTCCCAGGCGGTGATGTCATCCGCTCTGCCACCTCCTTCTGGACCATGACAGTGATCGATTCTAGCAGGTCGTGACGCGGTGCTAAACGCGTTAGAATGGGGGTTGTGACATGGTAGGGGAGGTTAGCGATCACCTTAGCGCGCTTTCCCTCTTTCAGATAGGGCTTTAGCGCTTCTTCAATTGACACATCTAAGATGTCAGAAGTGATAATGTGGAGGCGTTGGTCAGGAGTCTGTAGGCGTTCCAGCGCATTGGCTAGAATGGTATCCATTTCTACAGCGATGACGACTGCGCCGTTAGCCAGCAACTCCTGAGTCAAGGCGCCAGGGCCTGGACCTATCTCTAAGACGACGTCATCTGATGAGACGGAGGCGGTCGCACCAATCTTACGTATGATATTGCCATCGATCAGAAAGTTCTGAGACAATCCTTTCTTTGCGTGGGTACCAAGCTCTTGGAGGAAGCGTTGCAGCTCCGACGGACGGTACATCACTTGCAGAAGTCTCCGTTACTTGAGGACAAACGGTTGGAAGTCGGCGGGGATTGTTTGCGCCATGTTCTCTTTGGTTAGGCCAGATTGTTTTCGCAGACGGTTGAGATAGATTTCCGTTTCTGCATTAATGGCTTCGCCAATCAGCTTATTTTGCAGTTCCGTTTCCACCTCAGCGAAGGGGATCATACCGCCAGGGGTCGTTGTTTTGAGGTAGAAGATGCGATGAACTGTTTCGTTTTTTCCACGGCTTTGCTGTGCGATAGGCTGGCTGAAGCTATCGGGTTTCATCGTCTTGAGGGTTTCTTGATAGGCTTCTGAAACATCATTCTCATTCTGTCGATACTCTTCCGAGAAAGAAACCTTGGTATTGGAATCGATGGCGCTGATGTCTTGGTAGTGCTTCGCAAGCTCTTCGATGGTTTCTTGTTTGCCCACTAAGATATTGCGCAAGATATTAGCAGCAGCGGCTCCTTTTTCGGCATTGCTGTTGCGGATGGTGATGACCTGAAAGACCCACTCGGTTGGGCGTTTGTTGGACTCGGCGTATTCCTCGTAGGCGCGACGTAATTCCCTAGGTCCTATGCGTTGCTGTGCCTTGATGTTAACGCGCACACCCATCATACGCCGTAGCAGGAGATCACCTTCCACCATCTCTCTTGCTTCTTCGTAGCTGATGCCGATGCGGTCTAGGTTGGCCACGATGTTGGGACCAAAGAGCTGCTCCATTTCTTGCCTTACATCCCCTTTGGTTACCTCTACCTTTGTTTCTCGGGCATCTGCGAGGATGAGTTCTTTGTCGATCAGATCATTGAGGACGGGGCGCCAGTTCACCATGTAGAACTGCAGCCGAGCAGTTGGATTGTTGGCTAAGTCAGGGAAGTGGCGGTAGAAGACGACATCTAGCTTCTTCTGGACGTCGACAACGGAGATAACCTTGCCATGCACCTTAGCTAAGATGCGGTTATTGACGATGATGGCTCTTTTATCAATGCCTGCTCCCCCTAGCATAGACGGCGCTGCCGTCAATGAAGTACAGAGCATTCCTACCCCGATGAGGGCAGCGATCATAAATAGTGGACAACGGTTCATCACCCTTTCCTCGCGCTTGATGAGGGAGTTAGTATAGCGTAAACCATGAAGGAAAGGAAGCTCACTATTTTCTTGTCAACACGGCTCCAAAAAAACCATCCATGCCCTGTTCAATAGGCAGGCTTTTGAAGGGGGGGCCGACTAATGTTAGGTTGTAGGTGTTCATGAAGTGCTCCAGCTGCTGCTCATTTTCAGCTTTGAGCAAACTGCAGGTGGCGTAGACGATGTGGCCATTCGGTTTAACAAAGCTTAAGGCTTTTTCAAAGATGGTTCGTTGTTGTCCTTGTAACCTAGTGATCCACTCAGTTGCGAAGCGCCACTTCATGTCGGGGTTGCGGCGCAGAGTGCCTGTTCCGCTACAAGGAGCGTCGACGAGGACCCAGTCACAGTTTTTTTTAAGTTTGGCCAGGTGGGGACTGTCATCATGGATCACTTGTGCATTCTGGATACCGGCGCGGCGCAGGCGACGGCGCGCTTCTGCTAGCGCCTCTTTGCGGATGTCATGCAGATAGATCTGTCCTTTACCTGCCATAGACACTGCTACAGCTAGCGTTTTGCCACCAGAGCCAGCGCAGTAATCTAAGACAGTGTCGCCTGGCTTAGCTTGGACAAGGGCTGCAACTAGCTGGCTTCCTTCATCTTGCACTTCAAAGAGGCCTTGGCGGAACTCTTCCAACGCTCGAAAGTTGACGTTTTGGTTAAAGGTAACGCCAACAGGGGAGTGGGGGCAAGGAGTCACTTGAAACAAGCCGTTCCATCGATGGAGTAGCTCATCGCGTGTTGTTTTAAGGCCATTTACACGTATGGTTGTTGGTGCTATCGTATTGCTAATCAAGCAGATAGTGAATGCTTTTTCTTCGCCGTAGTCCGCGGCAATGAGGTCGAAGAGCTTTTTAGGGAAGCTGCAGCGCACATGCCAAGGGATATCGTCTCGTTGGAAGTAGTCAGCTGGATCAAAAGTTGCGTAGAGATCAGAACGCGCTTCCCATGTTGGGGTGTTATCAATCAGGTAGTCGAGTAAGGCACGCCAACGGGTGATGCCGTAGACGGCGTTGACGATCACTTTGCGATCTTTGGCTCCCAGCGCTTTATGCGCGCGGCAATAATCCATGATGAATAGATCTAAAGGCAGGCGTTGAGCCTCGAAGCCCTTTAGGATAGCGATCTGATGATGGCGACGAAAGGTATCTGACTTCATAATGATCCAACCAGTTTACTCAATCTGGCTTAAGTTGTATAAGAAAATAAATAGCTGACTAGGAGGTTGTAATGAAGAGTTTTGGGATGCTGCTAGGCCGCTGGTTTATCTGTGCGATCTTTCTCGTCTCCGCTGTCCAAAAGATCATGGCATGGGAGACGACTGCAACCTTAATGTCGGGCAAAGGGCTACAAGTGGTTTCGCTCTTTCTCGCAGGCGCTATCCTTGTCGAGTTTTTCGGTGGGTTGTCGCTATTGCTGGGCGCTAGAGCTCGGTTCGGAGCGGCTATCTTGGCGATCTATCTCATTCCCGTCACAATTCTCTTTCACGATTTCTGGGCTTTCCCAGCTGGCAGCGAGTTGCAAAACCTTCAGCTCATCATGTTTTTGAAAAATTGTGCGATCTTTGGAGGACTTCTCTATATCCTCTCCAACGGAGCTGGTAATCTTAGCCGCGACCATAGCCGTAGCAAGAAGTTAGAACGTGCGGAAGAACAGCATGACAAAGCCTAGCGTGGATACCTGGAATCCAGGACAGTACGTTAAATTTTCTCAAGAGCGCGATCAGCCTTTCTACGATCTTATGCATCTGGTGAAGCCTAAGCCAGATATGCATGTCGTTGACTTGGGATGTGGCACTGGGGTGTTGACAAAGGTGCTCCATCAAACACTAAAGGCTAAGGAGACTTTAGGCATCGACGCTTCCGCTGCCATGCTACAAGGAGGCCAAGGACTTGTCGTTCCAGGGCTGGCTTTCGAACAAATCACCATCGAAACCTACACCCCAAAGCGGCCTCTGGATCTCATCTTTTCCAACGCCGCATTACAATGGCTGCCGGGTCATCGCGACCTGATCGCCAAACTGGCGACTTACTTAGCGCCTCATGGGCAGCTGGCCATTCAGATGCCTGCAAACTTCGATGCTCCAACACATGTGATTGCTCGAGAGCTAGCCCTCGAAGAACCCTACCGTGCCTACTTAGGTGAAGGATTGACGCGCCATGTCTTATCGGCAGAGGAGTATGCCCAGCTGCTGTATGATCTAGGGTTTAAGCAACAGCATGTTAGGTTGCAGGTCTATCCTCCAGTGATGGAATCCTCGGAGGCGATCGTCGAATGGGTCAAGGGTTCTTTGCTCACCTACTACCAACGCTATCTACCGTCCGATCTATTTGCGACATTTCTTTCTACCTACAGTGAGCGCCTCCATCACCACTATGGCGACCAACGTCCACTTTTCTTCCCTTTCAAACGCCTTCTTCTTTGGGCGGGAATTGCTGTATTTGGTATCTTGACATCGTAGTAGCCATTCCCGCTAATTCCTCCAGTAGGGCCGACTGCGGGCATGCCATCTGGCTTGTTTTGCTCCTCGTCCGTAGTTTCCAACTACGAACTCGTCGCAAACTAAGCCATCTGTCAGCCCTCGTTTGGCCCTACTGGAGGAATTAGCGGGAATGGTTGACATTCTAGGGATCATGGGGTGGTCACACGATGCGTTCTCTTCCTTTGCCGCTAAGAACTCAGGCTATCTTATTCATCGTGTCGTGGGGCATCATGGCCTTTGGCCAACCGGCTTGGTTTGGATGGCTCGGGCTTGTGGGAGCTGTCATCGGTTTGGCCCTCTTCTGGCGTGTGCTGCTTTGCCATGAACCATGGCGTCGCCGGCTGCTGATAGCCATCAGCTGGTATGCTGTCATTACCGCCGTTCACTTCTCTTGGGCATCATCGCATCCCTATACCTATATCTATGGCGTCACTGCTGGCTTCTGCCTGTTGGGAGGGCTACAGTTTGGGCTCTTCTGCCTACTGATCACTCCTGAGCGGCTGAAGCAGCCATTCTTTGTTTTGCTTGGCGCTGCTGTCTGGACGCTATGTGAGTGGAGCCGTCTCTTCTTCATGTCAGGATATACCTGGAATCCCTTTGGTCTGCTCCTTACGGGTAGTATCTATCCGCTCCAGACAGCTTCCTTGTGGGGGATCTTCGGCTTGACCTTCTGGGTAACCGCTGTCAATTTATTAGTGCTGCGGACATGGCTCTATCCTTCTAGTTGGATGGCGAAGGGGGCGTTGGCCTCTATGGTGCTCTTTCCCTATCTCTTCGGTGTGGCGCATATTGCTTATCATGAGTCCGCTAACCTGCGTCAAGGTCCCCCTAGGACTCTGACAGCCGTCTTAGTACAACCCTATTCTCCTGTGGAAAACCAGGGGGCTTTTTCCACTCCCGAGCGCGCTGTGTCCTATGTGTTGGGACAGTGGCAGCATATCCTGCAGCTGGCTGCTCGGTATCGCGGAGAGAAGGTAGACATGGTGGTTCTGCCGGAATATATGGTGCCGTTTGGAACTTACTGGACTGTCTATCCGCTGCAAGCTGTCAAAAACCTGTTTGTGGCAACTCTAGGGCCTGACAGCCTGTCGACGTTACCTGATCTGGAAGCCCCCGATGCTCAGCCCATCGACACACCATCAGGAAAGGGATGGTATGTCAGCAATGCCTATCTTGCCCAAGCCGTTGCTAATGCTTTCCATGCTGGTGTGGTCGTGGGCTTGCAAGATGACGATGAGATGGATGATGGTTCTATCAACGTTTACAGTGCTGCTTTTCATTTCTGTCCAGGTGGTGCTGAGCGCTGCCGCTATGAAAAACAGGTGCTGGTACCCATGGGGGAGTATATTCCCTTCTCTTTGGTGCGTGACTTGGCGGCACGCTATGGCATTCTCGCTTCCTTCACTCCTGGTGCAGGCGCCAAAGTGTTTAAATGTGATGAGACACCGTTTGGTATCTCCATCTGCTATGAAGAAACCTTTGGTCATCTGATGCGCGAAAACCGTTCTCTTGGCGCTGACCTGCTTGTCAACGTCACCAATGATGGTTGGTACCCCAACTCTCGCTTATCTCAACAGCACTTTGACCATGCCAGAGCGCGGACGGTTGAGATGGGGATTCCCTTGATACGGTCAGCTAATACCGGTGTCACCGGTGCTATCGATAGTCTTGGACGCGTCGTCGCTGTGTTGGAAAAGGAACAGGCACCGCTCATCGATGGCCCAGGTGCAATTAAAGTGGAGGTGCCTCTCTACCACTACAGTACCCTCTACACACACCTCGGCGATGGACTCGCTGTCGTCTTGTCCCTCCTCATCATCGGGCTAGCCTTTAAAAAATGGGCTTAACACGTTTTGCGTTGAGCGTGGGTTATAGACAAGCAGTTATTCATGTTTCCTTCGTTCGATAAACGCTTGGGCTGCTAAAAAGAAATCGCTGTTGGCTTGCCCTCTTTTTGCTTTTCCCAGTGCCCCTAGAATCTGTGTTGCTTCTTGTTTGAGATAGGGGTCAGCATCTGGGTTTTCAAGAATTGTATTGGCATTCTGACGTAAAGTCGCAACGTCTCTCGTCAGATAGGCATCCTCAAGTAGACTACGTTGTGCTTGGAAATATCGTTGCTGTGTCTCTACATTACGGGTGTCTGTGGCTGTTTCATAACCTTCTATCAGATTGATCATACGCTCACGGGTGTTCACATCTTTGATTTGTACCGCTAGGTCTCTTGCAGGTTTGCATCTCAGTGGCGTTATCCATACTGTTTGAAACTTTATCAATTCTCCATGAATGGCTGCGATATGGTCTTTGTCTTGCTCATCGATTTGTCTTGCTTCATAGGCTCGATGAAATTGTGGTGATGTTTTATCCCATAACTCTTTAATGGTTAATTGATTAGTGTGTTGATCTACACTGTCTGGTCGTTTGAAACCGAACAGAACATCCTCAGTCAACTCGCCTCTTTTAAATGCAGGGGGAGGACTGAATAGAGCATGACCTAGTCGTGTTACCCCGTATTTGAGTACCTTGATCGTGCCATAGGCGGCATGAACCGTGCCTGCGGTTAAAACGCCTATTGCAATCGAGGCGTTGCGATAGTTTTCTTTTTGTTTGACAGAGTCGAACTTGACTTGTTGGCCAACACTCAGAGGATTGAATAGTCGATCATACCAACGAGTTGACCCCTCACCTATAGGGTTATTACCTTCTCCCATATTTCTCCCTCATATTAACTACCTGTTTTTATTATATTAGTTTGTTGTTTATTTTGTTTGATTTTATAAAAAAATTAATTTTAAAATAGAAATGAGAAGAATAAAATCATGGTGAATTATGATAGATGCAGTCTCCAGTGGGGGATATTCCATTCATCCGAGCCATATCCATGGAACAATTCTGATGGAGACAGGTGCTGCGCCATCAGTTAGCAAGACAGGCGCTCCGATTGGGGAAGGGGCGTTGGGAGCGCGCCTCTGTATCAAAGGGTTAGAAGACCCCAAGTTCTTTGTGCCGATTATGATCATAGGAGAAGGTGACTTAGCACGGCCTGACCATATAGAGAATATCCGAGCAATAGAGGGGCGCGATTACTTTAGGGTGGAACTAGAC
>CAMFKD010000077.1 GCA_945957095.1 uncultured Chlamydiae bacterium | reverse complement strand
GGGTGAAGGAGGAGGGGAGGGAATCCAGAATTCAGAATCCAGAATCCAGAATTCAGAATGGCAGGGCATGCATTCTCCTGAACCGCGTCAGCGGTGCCAAGGTGTTAGCGCTCGCCTCTCGGCTCGCTGCACGCGAGGCTAACTCCTTGCCACCGCTAGCGCGGTTCAGGAGGATACATGCCTCCACATTTCAGATTCTGAATTCTGGATTCTGGATTCTGGATTCTGGATTCTGAATTCTGAATTCCCTCCCTCCTCCTCCCCTCTAATCTAAGAAACGTTCTTTGTCAGCGAGGTCTGGAACAATACAGGAGACCGGTGGGAAGAGGCGATGGCGGTTGGTGGCGATGAGACGATAGCCCCAATCGAAGAGCCAGGCGGGCAGAAAGCCTTTCCATCCAATCAGACGGTACCAACCACCGAGCAGCCAGCAGGTGCGGAAGGCGGCTTTGCTGCGTATCGAGACATGACGGGAGGGTAGTTTGTAGTTTTCGATGAGGATGACGCTGTCAGCACCGCGGAGCTCTTCAGGGATATCTTTGAGAAGGCTGGCAGCGGTATGTCCTTGTAGGGGTGCGAAGGCGAAGAGGTATTGATGATCAGCTTTCAAGACAATGTGAACGGCTCGATCACATAGCCCACATTGGCCGTCGTAGAAGATCAGGTGGTCATACATGTGTTCCTCCTCTGGCTTGCACCTTAGGTGGATTTTTCTTCAGAGTGTTGAACTCTTGGAGCAGTTTCAGGCTTTCTTCATCGCTGCACTGTCCACTTCGCAACTTACCACTGATTTCTTCGCACTGCAACATCCAGTTGCGATCTAGAATTTTCTGAATGGTTTCCATCAGCGCTTGTTCGCTGCGTTCTTTTGTGACCTTCTTACTGCTGATGGTGTCGAAGAGTTCCTGGACGCGCGGATCCGTCGCTTCGGTGGCTAAGGTAATGGGATCCCATTGTTGCCCATTGATGGCGAGTTTATCGATAGCTTGAAACAGGCTGCGGCAGACGTCATCGCGGAGGTCTTGAGCGGCGAGATGTTGCCGCACCCAGATGTAGTAGTCGAAGTTGTTGCCTCCGGATACCATGAGCCAACGTAGGAGATCTGTCTCCAAGATGCGGTCGGGATTGATCTCTAACAGGCCGGCGTTGGCTGACTTTCGGATGAGGTAGTGGCTGGCAGAGGTAGGGGTAGTGGTGACCATCTCTTCGGGTACTTGTAGGAGATGCGCGAGGCGTCTTAGGCTTTCATGTACCATGACAGGGTGGTCCCACTGACGTATCTGCTCGCATAGCTGCTGCAATAGCTGTGTCTTGGCTGCTGGGGAGCGTAGGTCGATGTTTCGGCTGCTCGTATCGACGAGAAAGGTTAGGTAGTCGGTGGCCTGTTCTAGCAGAGCGACAAAGCTGTCGATACCTTGATCTCTGATGACAGCATCGGGGTCGCTGCCGCTGGGAAGGCGGACGACGCGTACTTCGATGCCGCGACGGACGAAGAGATCGCCGACCTTACGCGTTGCTTCGGTGCCGGCGTTGTCGGCGTCCATCGCCAGGTAGACGCGGCGTAGCCCTAAGGTTTCCAGTTCGGCGACATGTCCCTCGCCGAAGGCTGTGCCAAGAGCTGCTACGGCTAGGTTAAGACCGGCGTGGATGAGGGCTAGGGCATCCAACTGTCCCTCGACGACGATAGCTTGTCGTTCTTTGGCGATGCGGCGACGGCATTCACTGAGGCCATAGAGGATACGTGATTTTTTAAAGAGCGGTGTTTCAGTGGTATTGATGTATTTGCCGCCGAAGGTCTCTTCGCGATATTTACGTGCAGAGAAGCCAATGACAGCACCGCTGGCGTCACGGATGGGGAAAGTGATGCGGTCGTAGAAGAAATCGCGGACGGAGTGGTCGTCGCGCTCTTTGATCAGCCCTGCAGCAGCTAAAACGTCGTCGTGGAACCCTTTGGCGTGCATGGCTCTTTGGAAGATGCCGCCTTGCCGAGGGGCTAAACCTAGCTGGAATCTTTCGATGAAGTCGAGGGTGAGGTCGCGGCCGTAGAGATATTCGAGAGCAGTATGCCCTTCTTCAGTGTGTAGGAGCAAGAAGTGGTAGAGTCTGTTAGCCTCTGCGAGGGCTTCTTTGAGGTCGCTTTTACGGGGTCCTGTCTGCTTTGCATCTTCTTCCATCAGCTCCAATACAACGCCAAAGCGCTGCGATAAGCTTTCAATCGCTTCACGAAAACTCATGCGCACGTAGTCCATCAGAAACTGAATCGCGTCACCATGTGCACCGCAGCCATAGCAGTGGTAGTGAGTATCGCCTTTCTGCACTGTGAAGGAAGGTGTTTTTTCGTCGTGAAAGGGGCATAGGGCTTTATAGGCGACACCAGCACGCTTCATCTCAATGTGCGATGAGAGGACGTCGACGAGGTCGATCCTCTTACGCAGGTTCTCCAAGCTTTCTGTCGTGAAGAGAGACATGCTTCACTCTTGGATTTTACTGAAGTCTAGCAGGCGTGCAAATAGCTCCATGACTCGCTGTAGCAGGGCAATGCGGTTGCGGCGGAGGTTGTTGTCATCGGCAAGGACTTTAACATGATCGAAGAGACTGGCCAGGGGTGGCTGCAATTGCGATACTAAGGCATAAGCTTGGTCATATTGCTGTTTACCGATGGCTTCTAGAAACTTTTTTTGCAATTCGTTGAGGATTCTATCGAGTTCCATCTCCGCAGGTTCGCGCAGCAAGCTAGCAGAGAAGGCTTCGGGTTTTTGTCCGTCGATCTGTCCTTTGGCTCTCTTATACACTTCTAGCAGCGGTGGGAAGAGGGCACTGCTTTGGCGGAAATCATGGAGGGCTTTGACGCGGCAGAAGGTGTCATAGATGTCATCGACAGCTTGAGCTAAGCTGGCCTCGATCTCATCTTTACAGACGTCATACTCCAAGAATACTGTCTTCACGCGGCTCGTGATAAAGGCTTCGATTTCCTTAAGCACCTCCTGTTTACGGCTGGCGTATTCGGCTGGGAAGTGGTCGAAGCAGTGTTCGAATAGGAGCGGTAAGGGCAGGCGATAGCCTCCTCTGATGAGGATGCGCACGATGCCAAGCACTTGTCGCCTTAGGGCATACGGATCACTGGAAGATGTTGGCTTCAGACCTACCGTGAAGCAGCCTAGAATGTTGTCAACTTTGTCGGCAAGGCTGAGGAGGATGCCTGCGTCACTAGCTGGCAGAGGGGCACCTTCGCCACGTGGCATCCAGTGTTCGTCGATGGCTTGTGCTACCTCGGCGTCTTCGCCTTGTGCCAAAGCGTAGTAACGGCCGATCACGCCTTGGAGTTCAGGAAATTCTCCCACCATCGCAGAGGCGAGGTCTGCTTTGCTGAGCAATGCGGCACGTTTTGCCTTCTGCAGCGATCCGAGCGGTAGAAGCTGGTGGAGGACCCCCACGTGTTTGTGGAGGCGTTCTACTTTCTGGTAGACAGTGCCGAGGTCTTTTTGGAAGGTCACGTGCTTCAACTTTTCGTTGAAAGCTTCGAGGGGCACTTTGAGGTCTTGCTGGTATAAGAAAGCACCATCAGAAAGACGTGCCGATAGCACTTTCCGGTTGCCGTGGCGGATGGCGTCGGAGGGTTGGGTATCGGCTGTGATGACGAAGAGGTTCTTCAACGTGCCGTCGGCTGCGGCTACAGGGAAATACTTTTGGTGCTCCACCATCTCCGATATCAACACTTCCTTAGGAACGCTCAGATAGTCGGCGTTGAAGTCGGCATAGGTGAGCGTTGGCCATTCGACGAGGTTGAGGACTTGCGGGATCACCTGTTCACGTGACAGAAGCCGTGCTCCTAGCTGCTGCTCCAGCTCGCCAAGCTGTTTTTCGATGTCGCTGCGGCGTTCGTTCGCATCAGCCATCACCTGATGTTGTCTTAGAGTATCGAGGTAGCGATTGGCATGGGGGATGGTGACAGGGCCTGGACAGCGCTGTCGGTGCCCTTGCGACACGTTGCCACTGACAATATCGCCAACAGCAAAGGGAACGACGGTGTCGTCAAAGAGCGCTACCACCCAGCGCAAAGGGCGGGCGTAGGTCAGGTCGGAGTCGCCCCAGCGCATCTTCTTAGGGAATTCCAGGTTGGCAATAATGTTAGGGATAGCGTCGGCGAGGATAGCCGCGGTAGGCCGACCAGCGCTTTGAGTTGTCGCGAAGAGATACTTGTCGCCTTTGACATCGCGCACCTCCAAATCGGCGTCGTCGCCACGCAAGATGGCATCCAATGTCGGGACAGGCTTGTTGAGGGAGCGGAAGAATCCTTCAGCAGCTTTAGTCGCGGTGCCGTCGGGGCTAAAGGCACTGGAAAGGGCAGGGCCACGTCGTTCTGTCGCTTCGGCGTTGCGGCCTTTGGCGATGCCTTCGACTAACACGGCGAGACGTCGCGGTGTGCCATAGCTTGTGACTTTGCTATAGGCAATGCCCTCCTTTGCCAATAATGCTTCGACAGCTTTTTGAAGGTTGGCGATACCACGCGGAACGAAGAGAGCGGGTAGCTCTTCTGATCCTACTTCTACCAGGAAGGTGCCTTTGGTTGTAGTGTCGTAGGTTGTGAGGGTTTCCGGTAAGGGAAGGACCGCAGGTTGTGGTTTGGGTGGCTGCTTGGCGAGCAAGGGGAAGCCTAGCCTCTCGCGGCTTGCGATATATTCTTGCGCTGCTAGAGCTGCCAGATCACGGATACGGGCAATGTAGCCGGTACGCTCGGTGACGGAAAAATAACGCCTTGCGTCGAGCATATTGAAGGCGTGGCTGGCTTTCATGACAAAGTCATAAGCGGGTAGCGGCAGGTTGAGCTTGAGGAGTCTCTTGGCTTCTTTTTCGTAATCTTCGAAGTGGCGGTACCACATCGCTGTATCGGCTTCTTCAAAGTTATACTGGCTCCACTCCACCTCGCTGCGGTGATAGATGTCGCCATAGGTGAGGGTATCGTTCCACATCAGATCGTAGACGTTATCCACCTTCTGTAGATACATGGCGAGCCTCTCAAGGCCTATCGTCAATTCGCCCGTGACAGGCTTGCAAGGAAGCCCCGCAACAGCCTGAAAGTAGGTGTACTGCGTGATCTCCATGCCATCGCTCCACACTTCCCAGCCCAAACCCCAGGCGCCAAGCGTTGGCGATTCCCAGTCGTCATGGACAAAGCGGATGTCATGTTCTGCGAGGTTTAAGCCGACAGCTTCTAGCGACCGAAGATAGAGGTCCTGCATATTTGGCGGCGAAGGCTTTAGGATCACCTGATATTGAAAGTAATGCTGCAGGCGGTTGGGATTGGTGCCATAACGACCATCGGTCGGTCGGCGACTAGGTTCGACATAGGCAGCTTTATAGGGTTCCGGACCCAGTGCTCGCAGAAAGGTCGCCGGATTGAAAGTACCAGCGCCGACCTCCAAGTCATACCCCTGCATGATAGCGCAACCCTGCGCATTCCAGAAGTTGTTGAATTGCTGGATAAGCTCTTGAAAGGTCGACATGATCTTCTCGCTGTTCTTACTGCCACGATGGTACTCAAGTGTATAGTCTCCAGACGAAAAAAACAACGACGATGGCTGATTTTCAGCAACTCTCGTTAAAAAAATAAAGAGCCCCAGAATGAGGCGACAGTAGGTAGTCCAGGGCGAGGAAACACCGGTAGGGGTGACGCTGCCCTGGGAATTAGCGGGAATTGCTGGCTGATTTTATCCTAGATGTTGGTCGATTCTGAAGATGGCTTCGCCTATGGTCATCCGTGCCTCCGGCGATTCGGCCATCAAGCCGTCGACAATGCTTCTCATAGGGTCAGTGAGAGAGGCAATATTAGGTTGACCATTAGCGTCTTTAGGGGCAAACATCATCGCAAAGGTTTGACCGGTTGAATAACAATCCATTGCAGGTGTAGGAACTAGCTCTTCTGTCATGTCACTGATTTCTGGAGCAATAAATTCTTTTGTTCCAGTTAGCTTCTGTATCCTCTCGGAGGTTTGCATCGCAGTTCCCAGATCGGTTACACGTGTTTCCAGCTTTCCGTCGATACTGGTTAACAGGATGTTCCGTGGTTTCATGTCGAGGTGAATGACACCTCTCTCGTGCATACCTTGTAATGTGACAAGGATTTGCCTGGCTAGGGATAGCTGGATCGCTTCAGGTAATTGCGCAAATTTTCCTGAAGAAACATAGGTAAATACATCCCCTTCATTGCAAAATTCCATGATCATACCGTGTTTCTTTATGGGGGTTCCTTCTCCTCCGAATGGACTGCCCTCAGTACCTGTATAGATTTCGGCGTGAGACATGGTGATGAGGCCTGGTATCCCTTGGCATAGTCCAAACATTTGCTGTTCTCGTATGCCACTGCTCAATCCTTTTCTTTTATGTGTTTTCTGTGCGGCCATCTTCACACTTTTGGCTTCTTCGACAGCTTTGAGATCGATTTGGATAGCTTTAGTTACCATGCCAAAAGAGCCTTTTCCAAGTGTTCTAATGCCTTTTTTTGTTTTCAATTTGATGATCATTATTCCATCGCCTTTATAGTCGATGGAAAATGGTAAGCCATATTGATTGTGTTTGTAAGTTGTTCCTGCTGTCAGTGCAGCTCCACCTATTTGTCCAGTTGAAACGATTTCCTGAATGGTGCGCGCTACAGCTTGTGCGTCATGTTCATGAACACCGGCTTGGACCAACAGGTGTTGTGTGGCGTGTTCGACGTTTAAGGCGCTTATCCCTTGCCTTTGTATTGCATCAAGATAACTGGGTCCCGAACTGCTGCTCGCAGTGATGATCGGCAGGCTGGTTTCATCTGTTGTGTCAGTTGTTGAAGTAATGCTTTCAGTGGGTAGAGTCTCGTGTTTTGGTTTGGTTACAAGTGGTTGCGGTTCGCTAGTACCTGGGACGTCGCTCTCTTGATCTTCTGTTGGATATGTTGAGCCGCTGCTGCCCTCATCTTTGCTCATTGGTAAGCTGGTTCCATCTGTTGTGTCGATTGTTGAATCTCTGTCGCCAGCACTGTTTCTATCTGATGATAAATCTTTTGCGGCTTGCTTTGTGGCTCTTCTGAGCTGACGGAAACTATGATGGCTGGATTGAAGTTCTCTTAGCCTACCAGTTTGTGATAAGGCTCTTACACTCTCGCGGCTTACCCCTAATGTTAGTGCCAACCAGGTGGTCTTAACCTTTCCTGGAACATGTCCCGATTCCGTCTTCGCATGATGGTCACCCAGATTTAATTTAGATTCTGGTTTCGTTGACTTATCTGGCTTTACAGGAGGAAGTTTCGGAGGCTCCGATGGTCCACTATTAGAAAGTCTATTTATATCGTAGTTCATATAAAGTGCTTTTAAGTTATTAATAACACATCTTAATTATATATCATATATCAATTATATATACATTTTTAGTTAAAATAATTTATCTGTTTTTATAAGATTTATAATTGTTAAGTAATAATTTTAGGAATTTACTGGGGCTTGTTGCATAATTCACCACTGAGCCACAGAGACCTGTGAGGAGGAATGAGATTAGCGAGGCGTTGTTGTGTAATTCTCTTGATAACGCGAATTTAAAAATAAAATTAACGATGAAAATGATCTAACGATATAATGATAGAAAGTGCAACAACTACCTCGTACTGAATTCACAAAGTTTATTCTGAATTAAAGCTTCAAATTATCATTATATCGTTAGATCATTTCCATCGTTAATAACTATTTACATGCTATCCCGCGCTATCCTCTTGTGAGGGCTATTACGCAACAACACCAATTTACTGCCACAGGGCTTACGAAAAATATGTCCGTATAAGAAATGAATAGGTCATATCTGAATTGAAATATAAATGACTTGTGTGTTATTTAATGTTTTTGATAATGTTAGCGCAGTTAATTTGTTTGTCTATTAATGATAGGAGCTGGAAATGAGCCTAAATTGGGTGGCGTCAATCGGGACTGGTTTGGGGACATTGGCTGGATTAGCCCTTCGTCATTCTGTGAATGTAGAACCTGATTGTGCATTAGTCAGGATGGAAGATGGCATGAGAGACGTCGTTTGTGACCGCCCGCATCCGCAATTCCCCACCGACGGTTCGTTTCTGCACTTCCCAATCATTGATTACCTCTGTATTGAAAATGATGGAATCTATCCCGAGGGAAGCGTGTATCAGCGGATTGCTTTAGTCGCTGAAGGGCTTGTCACAGGGTCATTTTTACCGACGGGATGGATCAAAATAGGATATATAGTAGCGCTTTATTTGACTCCTGCTTTTGTGGCATTTGGGGCGAAACGCTACCTTAGCAGCGATGCCGATAAAGCTGTTTCAAAACAGGTCAATATGGCAGCGTGGATTGCTTACTATCTCCCTATTTTATCAGCGTTTACCATAGCGGTTGTTCCTAGCATTCGGTCTGAGTTATTTGGAACGATGGTATTAGCGACAGGGCTGGGCCTAGCTGGAACTGTTGCTCACTTAAGTAATGCTCCCGCTAAGCTGGTTAACGCGATAACCATCTCTTCGTTGGGAATCGGAGCACTTGGCGGTATCCAACAATTAAATTCTGCTGCGTGTCATTACACAACAGCAGAATTAGCTATTCAGTCATCTTTGTTTATTGCTGTTAGTTATATCTCTTGTTTTTTCGCAAAAATCATCTCGTAACAATTGATGATAATACTATTGAATTAATATATTCAGCATGATACAATCGTGAATTTGTAAAATCTTATACAGCAGGTTATTGATAATGAACGGAATCTATTCAGCGGGAACTATTTTGACAGGAATGGCGACGATGGGAGGTTTTGTTCTCCGGTCGTTGGCTGGTGTGGAGAATGGTTGCAAGCTTAAAACTATTAGTTACAAGCCATTTGAAACAGAAGTCGACTGTACAGGCGATGTATGTGGTCCAGGGCTCAATGCGTTATGTGGTTCCAAGGGTTTGTATAGCACGGTGACGTGGTTGAAACCTTTCAACTTTCTGAATACCTTTGCTCAAACTTTTATTAAAGGTACCTTTTTTGGAAGAGGTGCGCCGCAAGATGTCTGCTATTTTGTTCGTAACATCATTCCGCCAGCATTAGCGCTATATGCCGTCTATAAGTCAAGAGATGGGGCAGTAGTGTCTCCTGCTGATAAGAAGCAAGCTTGGGCAGCTGCGTTAAAATCTGTCGGTGTGATGTTGTTAGCGACGGGAACTGTAATTTATCAAAAAACATTCCAGGCAGGACTAGGCATAGAAGGTGATCCATCGGGTCACGTTATGATGATGATGTCATTAGCGGTTTCTACGGAGTTCGCTGGTAGAGCAGCTTCTTACAATCAGAGTCCTGCGTGGCTCAAAAACACGATTGGCGGGTTGTCACTTGGGTTAGGGGGCTTGAGCATCTTCATGCTGCCCAATACTGTGGCCTGTTGGCATACTGACGCTGAAGTGGCGATGGGTACGATTTGGTCAGGAAGTATTGCTTTCTTCACTACACGCATGATTCGTTTGTTTGTTTAGCAGAGTTTACCAAAAAGCGGCGGTGTGGTCTAATTGAAAGGTCTCAATTCAATCTTCTCACACCCCCTCTCTATCTCAATTCTTCTC
>CAMFKD010000076.1 GCA_945957095.1 uncultured Chlamydiae bacterium | reverse complement strand
CCTTGAGGTGCTAGGGCCAAAAGAAAAGTATGTGCTATACGCCTATGGAGATAGCCGAGGAGATGCGGAAATGCTTGCCTTCGCCGACTACCCCTTTTTAAAGGTCATGCCAGATGTATGAACAGCAGATCAAAGATTCCATTTCAGAAGCGATTCAAGAGCTCAATCAACAGCGGTCTGGCCTGCCGCCTGTTAGCGCTGTTCCAGAGACATTGCTGTATGGCATCGACGCCAATCTCGATTCATTAGACCTTGTTACCCTCATTGTCTCTACTGAGCAGAAGATAGAAGACAAGACGGGGATCAAGATTTCGCTCGCGAACGAAAAGGCGCTTTCGATGCGGCATAGTCCCTTTCGCAGCATTGCTTCACTGACACACTATGCCACGACTCTACTAGAAGAGAGGGACTAGCATGTTCAAACCCGTCATGCTCATCACAGGCAGTCGAAAAGGGATTGGCCGCTATCTAGTCGATCACTACATTCAAAAGGGTTTTCAAGTTGTCGGTTGTAGCCGCAAGCCTTTAGGTGCAGCTTTAGAACACTATTCGCACTACATTGCCGATGTTAGCGACGAGGAGTCGGTGAACGCTCTATTCAGCGCTATCCGTAAAGATTTTGGCCGGCTCGACTACCTCATTAATAATGCTGGCATTGCCTCAATGAACCATCTTCTCCTCACGCCAGCCGAGACGGTCATCGACATCTTTAATACCAATATGCTCGGTACCTTTCTATGTTGCAGAGAGGCCGCTAAGCTGATGAAAAGCAATCGTTCAGGACGCATCGTTAACTTTGCTTCTGTCGCTACCCCATTGCGTCTAGAAGGCGAAGCTGCCTATGCAGCATCCAAAGCAGCTGTCGTTTCCCTCACTGAAGTGTTCGCCAGGGAACTAGCGCCCTTTGGTATTACTGTCAACGCTGTAGGCCCAACACCCATCAAGACAGATCTCATCGGCGGTGTGCCACAAGACAAAATGGAAGCATTGCTGAATAGACAAGCGATCAAACGATATGGCGAATTTCGTGATATCTCTAATGTCATCGACTTCTTCATTAGCCAAGAAAGTGACTTTGTGACAGGTCAGACTCTCTACTTAGGCGGCTTGTGAACATGGCGCAAGCGCCTTTGCAGCTCCTGCTAGAACGTTTTGCGGCGCATCGCGACAGCCTAGCTATCATCTGGCATGATACTTCTTACAACTATGGCTGGCTGCTCAACGCAATCGATCAAGGGCGTTTGTGGATTCGCCAACAAGCGGTACAAGCAGGCACAGTCGTCTTCTTAGAGGGCGATTACAGCCCTGCGAGTGTTGCCATGCTCTTGGCTCTATGGATGGAGCAGATGATCGTCGTTCCTTTTTCCCAGTCGTCAACAGTACAGCGGCAACACTTTATTAGCGTTTCACAAGCAGAAGTCGTTATCACTGTAGGCGATCCCTCTGCGTTGTATTATACGCAACATGTTGCTTCTCATCCCCTCTATGATTCTCTTAAAGCAAAGGGTCATGCAGGTCTTGTTTTGCTTACCTCTGGAACGTCAGGCCCTAGCAAAGGTGTCGTACATGATGTCTCCAGATTCTTGGCTAAGGTAGAGCGCATGACACCGCGCCACCAACGCGTGCTGGCATTCCTCATTCTAGATCATCTTGGAGGCCTTGATACCCTCATCTACTCCTTAGCGACAATAGGTTGTTTGGTAGTGCCTGTCGATCGCACCCCTGATGGTATCTTAGCAACTATTGAGCGCTATGCTGTCGAAGTGCTGCCTACTTCACCCTCCTTCCTTAACCTCATTTTGGTGAGCGGAGCCTACGAACGTCATCACCTAGACTCGCTTAAGAAGATCTCTTATGGCTCAGAGCCGATGCCTCAAGAGGTGCTTAGACGCTACCATGCTATCGTGCCTCACGCTAAGCTCACACAAACTTATGGCATCTCAGAAGTGGGTGTGATGCGCACTGCTTCCGAGTCTTCTGACTCATTGTGGATGCATGTGGGAGGCAATGATTGTGAAACACGCGTTGTCGACGGAGTCTTACAGGTGCGCAGTCCTGATATGATGCTTGGCTACCTCAATGCTCCCTCGCCTTTTACCCCAGACGGTTGGTTCATCACTGGTGACCTTGTCGATGCCTCTAACGGTTATATCCGCATTAAGGGACGCGCTAGCGACATCATCAATGTCGGAGGACAGAAAGTTTATCCTAGTGAAGTTGAAGAGGTGATTCGTCAATTGCCTGGAGTTGTTGATGCCTTAGTTTATGGCGAAAGCAACCCTTTGTTAGGTCAAATTGTGTGTACTAACGTGATGGTACAGGAGCTAACACAACCAAATCTTAAAGAGAACATTCGCTTGCATTGTGCGCAGGCATTGCCCAAGTACAAAGTTCCTGTGCGTATCGAAATCACGACCGATTCTTTAACCACAGAAAGACACAAAAAACAGAGACCAAAGAAGCAGTAGTTGCTGCGAAAATGGACAACATGGACCTAATAGACATCATGGATGTCAATTAGGTCCATTACGTCCATGCTGTCCATGTCCATTGTCCATAACAGCTTCGCTTCGCTCAGCGAAAGTTATTTGGAGCTCACATCCAGGTAATTCTCTACCCTCTTGACTCCTGGTATCTTGTTGACAAAGGCGGCGATATTTTGCTTGTCTTGGTTGCTGTTGACAGTGCCGCGTAGGTGGACGACGCCATCTCTTGTGTGCACTCTTACATTTTTAGCTAATTGTGAGTACATTGCATTGTCAGCCAATGCTTTGCGTACACTTTGAGAGATCTGGCGATCAGTCTCTGTTTCGTTTTGCGCCATCTTGACAGTGGCATTGTTGCTGCTGGCATTGCCTACTTGGTGGCCTTCTGCGGGCTTCTCATTTTTCTTTTCAACTTCTTTGCAACCTACTGCAAAAACGCAGAGGGCGGCTAGAGCAGCTAGTGTGTATCTCATAAGGAGCCTCCTGGAATGTTCAATTGTAAAGAATGCGAACCGATTCGTTCGCCTTATTCTTCCCCATTCTATCCTTCGATGAAATAGTGTAAATATTTATTTGTAATCAAAACATGTAGCGCAATAAGGTGTAACGAGTTATGTTAGCGTATTTTAGAGTGTTACGTTGCCCATGCTCACCATCATTGAACGAAAGAATGAAAGTGTCGAGGTGACCAATCCGGTAGGCGAGGTGACCACCTATCCGCCCGTTTTTGATCTGGCTGCTGCCAAGACTCTGCTAGAACAGATCAATGCGTTGAAGACAGAAGATGGCACTCCCATCTACGCCTACTGGCAATACCAAGGATACTATCTCTACCCCGCATTGCAGGAATGGCTGTTCTGGCACGTCTGCATCGCTCTAGTCAGGCACAGCCAGGCTTGGAATGCTTTGCGTGGCCATGAGGTAGTCTTTGAGAAAGAGCCTTTTTACACCGCTAGCACTCTCAAAGGGCTGTTCGACATTCTCTATTGCCAGCGAAAAAGTAGCGAACGATTTCTGTATAATGCTTGTGCTATTTTTTTGCGGTTTTTAGCTAAACCCTTCTCTTCTGTTGTGGTCTATGATGATGGGCCGGAGGGATTTCGCTATCGTAAGCTTAAGGCAGAACTAGCTGGTATAGCAGCTTATTCACGTCTAGACACGCTCCATCACCCAGTTGATGCTTTTCGGTTTCTTAAGGATCACAGCGCCTTTTGCTTAGGTCTTAAGGCATGGCGCTATTCCTCCCCTCCTTCTATCGACTACTCCACAGCTACTTGTCTGCATCCCTATTTAAACCAGGGGGAATTTCAAGCGTTGATCGCCGCTATTCACCGTCGCTGCAGCGACAAGATTGCCGAGATACCGGTTATGGAGAAAGCATTAGGTCATCACCCACCCCAGCTATTCATTGGCTATGACCAAATCGAAGAAGCAGCTGCGTTCGTGGTAGCGTGTAAGTTGCGCGCTATTCCCGTCATCACCTACCAGCATGGCCTCTACACAGGCTATCACTGCGGATGGAATGCCCCTGGTATCCCACCAGAGTATTGTAATATTGCATCGGACAAGCTGGTCGTGTGGGGTGAGCATTGGAAGCAGGTGCTGCTGAAACACTCTAATAAATATGGAGAACAACATATCCTTGTTGGCGCACATCTCCGCAACGACATCAACTATGGGGCGTGGCCAACGGCTAAACGCATCAAGTCGGATCGATTGACCATTCTCCTTCCCTTTGAATTTTTGGCTGATAATAGGGCTATTTCAGCTTACATCAAGCGCTTTTTGGCGTTGGGATGGCGTGTGTGGATGAAGATGCGACCTGCTGGATTTGGCGGCATGGAGGATCGTTACGCCTTTGATGAAGATGTCCGCGATCAGATCACCTATCTGGATGCTATTGGTGCGAAGGAACTAGAGCAAATAGATATTGTGGCGTTTACACAATCGACTGTTGCTTATGAAATGATGCCCTACAACAAGCCGATTTGGTATCTCGACACGCCATTTCGCTTTTTTGACGTCGAGCAGGAGGGCATGGCTCATCGGATCACCCATGACCTCTTAGATAAATGCTCAGATTCTGAACAATTACAACCATTACTGCAGCCTATCTATACACAAGAGCATTATAAGGCTGTCTTCTCAGACCAACAGCTCAAAGAGGTGCTACAACGGCTTATCGATAAGCCTCGGACGGTATCATGAAAGCCGCTCTTTTCATTAATGCTGGCTTAGGCGATGCCGTGCTTCTCATTCCTTTGCTCAAAGCAATCAAAGCATCTGGATATCATGTCACGGCTATCTTTCAATCACAGTTTGTCTCTCAGGCACTTTTTGAAGAAACTTCCCTCATCGACTGCTCTGTCACTCTTCCTAATAAGGCATCCCTGATGACATGGTCTTTAAGACATGTGAAGGCTTTTGATTGCGTTTTTCTCAACAACTTTGCCGCTACTCCGACAAATCTTGTCATCTCCAGAATTATCGGAAAACAGATCGTAGCGAGCATTATAGGTAACCGACGTCATCTGCTTCTAGGTGCAAATGCAACCGTATTGGAACCTAAGCCCGCTATACATGATGCTTTGCAAAACCTGCGTTTAGCGGATACTAATGTATCTCATTTAACGTTAGAAGCGTTGGCCATTCCTGATGCATGCTTGCAGACACGATTCTGTCAGCACGATTTAAGTCTGCCTCATCCCTATGTCGCTGTACAGATTTGCGCTGCAAACCAGAGACTTCACCACAAAACATGGCCTCAAGAGCATTGGATAGCGTGGTTACGTCTGGCTAGCGCGCGCTATCCCCGCTATCAGTGGGTATTGCTTGGTGAGCCTGCAGAGAAAACGTTTGCAGAGCAAATCATGAGCGAAGGGATTCCAAACGTCATCTCAAAAGTTGGTGAGACATCGCTTAGCCAAGTGATGCAGATTATCTATCATGCACAGCTATTGGTAGGCCTTGACAGTGGCTTACTTCATATTGCGGTTGCTTTTGGCAAGCCGACTTTTACGTTATGGGGCGGCTCTAGCCCTGTTCTCTATGGATATGAGTCTATTAATCCTATACGTCACCAGTGCCTGTCGGCCAAGCTGCCTTGCAGTCCCTGTAATGCTTGGATGAACCCCAACATCTCTCGGGTAACAGACCCTCAAGAGTGCCCCGACTTCGCTTGTATGCGTGCACTGAATCCGACAGTCGTTTTCAAACACTTTCAACGCTATCATGACCAATTGGAGAGTCATCTATGTGCGGCATTGCCGGGTTCTTCTTCGTAGATCCTATTTCGTCGCAGGAGGCTACAGAGGCTATTGGACGTTGTCTACGTTCTCTCCATCACCGTGGTCCTGATGGGCAAGGATGGGTGTTGTTCACTGATGCAGGTCCCATCGATAGCCATTCTGAAGTAGCAGTGCCCCGCGATTGCAAGGTGTTTGGCGCGATGATCCATACGCGTCTTAAAATCATCGATCTGACAGAACGCGCTCAACAACCGATGGGGGCCTCTTCTAATCGCTATTGGCTAGTCTACAATGGGGAAGTCTATAACTACCGCGAGATACGGCAAGAATTGCAAGCTTTGGGTTGGGATTTTGCTAGCGATTCCGATACGGAAGTCGTTCTTAAATCCTACCTTCAATGGGGCCATCGTTGTCTCGATAAATTTAGAGGTATGTTTGGATTGGCCATCTATGACCAAGCTGACCACACCCTATTCTGTGCTCGCGATGTCATCGGTATCAAACCCCTATACTACCATAAAAGCCGCAACAGCTTCCTCTTTGCTTCCGATGTCACAACGCTCATCGCGTCAGGATTCTATACGCCGGAACCCGACTGGAACGCTATCTGCCTCGGAATCGCATTTCAGGGCGCTCCGCGTCCTAAAACGGTTTATCGCGATGTCGCAGCACTAGAACCTGGTCACTACCTCTCAGGACCTGCAGCTGGACCGAAGCAGGATGTGACCTATTGGGAGCTTCCTGTTGGTCAGATTCTCGATGTGCCAGAGTCTAAAGCGCTGGAGCAATATGAATTCCTCGTCCGACAGGCCATCAAACGCTGCCTCGTTTCCGATGTGGAAGTAGGTACGTTAATGAGTGGCGGCATCGATTCCACCACGATGACAGTAATCGCTGCGCAGCAACACCCCGCTATTCGTGCCTTTACGTTAGCTTATGATCAAGCCCTTGACGGCACGGCAGAGCTAGAGCAAGCCTATGCTACCGCCAGTATGCATGGCTTACAACATACTGTTACTCGTTTCTGCCGTGAAGAGCTTGTCACTGCCACCGACGAGATGCTATGGACTTTTGAAGAGCCTATCGGCGCTCTTGAACCGCACTATCCTATCGCCAAACAGATCAGTGAACAGGGCATCAAAGTCATTTTAAATGGCCTTGGGCCTGACGAATTGCTGGGTGGTTATGGCTATTACCGCCATCTGCAAGAACATTGGCCGTGGGCCCGCCGCTTGCGTTTGCTGGCGCCTTTCATCCCTCATCGTGGACGACTAGCTACTGTGGCACGCTTGATGGAATGCAGCGGTCCCTTAGATATCTTCCGCAGGTTTTTTGCTTCCTATCTCTACGAAGACCCCGCTGAACTCTTCGAACCTGGCTATCTTTTAGAAGGATCATCAGATCCTCGTCGTGAGGTAAGGGAGCGATGTCCAGAGGTGAAGATGTTCTCTGATGATTTCCAAGCCCTATCGTATGCGGATATGAAATTCTATATTGGGACTCACCACAACCATACCACAGATCGCTTCCTCATGCGGTTCCATGTCGAAGGGCGCTTTCCCTATCTCGATCGAGATCTTGTCGAATTTTGCTTTCGCTTACCAGCAGACTACAAATGGAGGCCAGACCAACCTAAATATCTCCTTCGTAAGCTCGCTGAAAAACACATCCATCCTTCTTGCCTGAGTATGAAAAAGAAGGGATTTAGCATCCCTGAAACAGAGTTCATCATGGGTCCGTTGGAACACCATCTCAAAGAACGCATCAGAGCCTTACGAGAACGGCGTATCTTCAAAGATAGTGTGCTGCAAGCTGTTCTGGACGATACTAGCCAAACCACACGGGCTAAACGCCGCATCCTCTATTTCGCTAATTTTGAACTTTGGTACACCTGGTTCATCGAACGCCAACATCCCCTTTTCAATAAGGCTTCGTTACATCATTTACCACTGAGCCAGTGAAGTGAGAGCTGAAAATTTTACCACAGAGAACACAGAGGACACAGAGAGGAAAATGGAAAAACTAAGCACAATATTTTCCTAAAGACCAAAAGATCCCTCTCTCATTTTTCTACACTTCTCTGTGTTCTCTGTGCACTCTGTGGTAATAAATTTCTAAAATTAGTGGTGAATAATACAACAAGGCTGCCCATTAGGCTATCACGCTTGCGGCTTCAGGAGCCTCTACAGGTGCCGGCGTCGGCTTTGTGATCGCTTCAAATTGCTTCCCAAGGTGTTGGACGGCTCCCAACCACACAGCGATCGTACCGATCGTGATGAGCGATAAAATGGGCACGCCAGCTCCTATGCCCCCTGCTGTCAGCAAGAGAAATTGTTGCAAACTGGCCGCCAATGCCCGTCCGCCAGTTGACCCCACGCCTTCGACAGCCGCCTTTCCGCTAGCTTTGACATCGGATGGCAGCGGAATAAACGCCATATCTTTCGTGATATCGAAGATGGAAAATTTGGTTGCTCTTCCAACG
This sequence comes from uncultured Chlamydiae bacterium, assembly GCA_945957095.1. GTDB lineage: Bacteria > Chlamydiota > Chlamydiia > Chlamydiales > JAJFMA01 > CAMFKD01. The sequence continues at coordinate 1,384 of CAMFKD010000076.1, read as the reverse complement.
CTGTACTGCACCAATCCTACCCATACTGCTGCTAGAGCTCCTATTTCAGGAGATAACCATTGCAGGTTGCTCCCTAATAGCAAACCAAAAAAGCATGCGATTAATACGAACTGAATTGCAGGAGTTAGCATCGCTGTAAAGGTCCAGCCAAAGCGATTCAGAAGCGACGGTGTCATCAGAGCCAAAATAAGAATCAGAACACCACATGCCGTCGAAGAATAGCCCAAGATGGTATTATAGTCGTTGAAAGCGGGATATACCTCGTGTATCTTTGCCTTCCATACCAGCTCAAAAAGATTCATGGCCATATTATACCCTAGCACAATCAAGGCTAAGCAGATCATATAGGAAGATTGAAACAGCACTCTCCACTGCGCACCCTTCATTTGAGGAGTGCCGTCAGCATTGATGCGATCCAAAGGAGTTGTGAGCTGTTGTCGTTCGGCTGGATTTGAAACGCTAGTGATGAGATAGCGCAATAGAACAATCGCAATGATGCTCAAGACAATAATTATCACCATTAACCAGTTGATAGACTGGACAGGATGTAAGGCATTCACTAAGTTTGGCGCGATGCCTCCTAGTACAGCTCCCAACGCCCCTCCTACTCTAACCCAAGGATAGCAACTAGCAGATTCCTCTAAAGACGTCACCTCATTGGCAATCGCCCAGAAGATCATAGCGGTGACCAAACTCGTCCATAACTCGCCGGCAAGAAACAACACGGTCAAAGGCCAATGCCTGATCACAGCGATGGCTCCCTCTAATCCCGTTGGTAGCACATCAGTCAGGTATGCAGACATTGCTGTTGGACACAGATCATCACCACAGGGATGAAGGACACAGGCAAAGATAATAAAGAAGAGGATAAAACCGCCTAAAAGACGATAACATGCCTGCCAGAGGCCTTGTCCAAGAATCGTATTTTTGATGGCTGCAGACGCCACAAAGGTAATCGGAAGAAGAAACCATAGCTGGATATAGGGAATCGTCTCCGCGCCTGCTGTCGTGACCAACAACGCATCTTTTAAATTAAATAAAGTAGTGTGGACAATGCAGATCAAAAGAAAGATAACTGTCATCACAACAGTCTTACGATGAGCGTGATTCCGCCATATTCTTAGCATCTAAACCAACTTTCATTTTTTGGTAGCGTGGCAGCCACACCCCAAAAAGTCAAGACTAGGAAATACTGTCAGCGATTCCCGTTAAATATTACTTACTCATTTTTAGAAAGTTATCACCACAGAGTGCACAGAGAACACAGAGAGTATATGTTCATCCTTGCCCGCGCACGGAAAAACGACCCCATGAACATGTTCCACAGAGAAAAAATAGAAAATGAGAAATCCATTTCGATTTTTAAGAAAATATTGTGTTTAGT
>CAMFKD010000075.1 GCA_945957095.1 uncultured Chlamydiae bacterium | reverse complement strand
GTCATTGATAGTTCTCCACTAAGTTATCTCAAGATAGGGGCTAAGGGCGATTCTAAAACACTACCGACACCCTACCTTGCGAAGAAAGGCTTCTCTTTAGCCTCTTCGTCATTACAAATTTGTGTCGTAAAACGCCTAAACCCCCATGAGCAACTTGTACAGCTTGAGCTGTGTCTCAGCAACAAGGGCTGGTGCGCGAAGCTGTCTTTTGCGTTTGGCGGTTTTCTTTGTCAAGATGTGACGCTTACCCGGTCTCCGACGTAGCAACTTGCCGGTTGCCGTGACCTTAAACCGAGCTGCCACGGCTTTGCGAGTCTTCATCTTAGGCACAGTCTGATCTCCTGTCTATTACGGGCCCGAATGCTCCGAAATCGTGTTTCCTTTGTTCGCTCCCAGACACTGAAAGCACTGCAATAACGCTGTCTGAACGGGAGCTTGGACGAATCATGTCATGTTAACGAATTGATTGCAAGGAAGGAATCCAGAATTCTGAATCCAGAATCCAGAATTCTGAATAGGAGAAGGGGCGGCAACGGATGTGCCGCTAGTATGCACTGCTACGAGGGAGTTTTCCCATTCCAAATTCCGGATTCTGAATTCCGGATTCTGAATTCCGGATTCTGAATTCCGGATTCTGGATTCTGGATTCTGGATTCCTTCCTCTTCAGCCTTCTGTCTTTGTTTCTTGAGGCTTCTTCTTGGGCGTCTTACCAGGTGCAAGCACCATGAGCATCATACGCCCTTGCAGGGAAACTGGCGCTTCGACGACGCAGACCTCTGACAGCCCCTCTTGGAATTTCAGCATGAGGCGTTCACCGATTTCAGGGTGAAGACGCTCACGACCGCGGAAGGTACAGGACACTTTGACTTTGTTGCCTTTGATCAAAAATTCATGAGCATGGCGCAGCTTGGTATCGAAGTCATGGGTATCGATGTTTGGCTTGAGTTTGACCTCTTTTACCTTCACTTGATGCTGAGATTTTTTGCTCTCTTTTTCTCGTTTGGTTTGGTCATAGCGAAACTTGCCGTAGTCGATGATCTTACAGACAGGCGGAGTCGAAGTGGCCACAATTTCCACTAGGTCCAATCCTTCATCTTCAGCCATGCGCAGTGCCTCTTCGATCGAGACGATACCGACCTGTTCACCGGCGGAATTGATCACTCTTACTTTTGGAACGCGAATTTGTCTGTTAACTCTCAAAACAACGCCCTATCTTTCCGATGTTTTCACTAATGTGACAAACGCTTCAATAGCCAGGCTACCACCTTGCTGATGCTGCTGTCTAGTGCGTACTGTCACGACTCCTTCTCGTGCTTCTTTATCGCCTACAATAGCGATAAAGGGAATTTTCGCGGCCTCCGCAGCAAACACTTTAGCGGCTAGCCTTTCATTTCTCTCATCGATGCCGACACGGATGCCTGCGGTTCGACACTGTTCACCCACCGCTTTGGCATAAACCAACGGCTGCTCTCCAACTGGCAATAGCCTCACTTGCTCGGGAGCAAGCCACAAAGGCAAGGCACCAGCGAATCGCTCGATCAGTAGCCCAACGGTGCGCTCAAGGGATCCAAAAGCGCTCCTTACTACCATCAGAGGCAACACCATCTCATCTTGTTTGCTCTGATAGCGCAGCCCTTGCTGCTCTGGCAACGCAAAATCCAAACCCACTGTAGGCCCGGCCCATTCACGCTCCAAGGCATCGAGAAACCTAAACTCGACTTTAGGCCCTGGCAAACCGTCGCGCGATACCTCTTCAATCGGCGGGAGGTCTACTCCTGCTAAAGCCTCTTTCAACGCTTTAGTCGCCTGATCCCACTGGGCCACCGTGCCTCGATAAGAGGAACCGCGTGTGTAGAGGTATCCTTTGGATCTTAGTCCCAGAACTCTAATCGTTCTATTGATGAATTGCAAGGAGGAAATCAGCTCTTCACCCAACTGATCAGCCCGACAAAAGAGGGTAGTTTCATCGCCATAAAAGCTGCCTTGCCGGAACAAACCCGCCAATTCATGAGTCTTCGCCGGACGCAGCAGCGGCGCACACTCGGCATAGCGCAAAGGCAACTCCCGATAAGAATGTAGCCCCCTAGCAAACAGTGCGGCATGAAGCGGCACCCGAGTCGACGGCACCTGCCCTTGCAGCAATGTCGGAGTATGAATTCTTTCAATACCCTGAGCGAAAAGCTCGCCCTCCCACCATTTCAGCAGCTGATTGCGAATCACCTGCCCACGGCTGCTCCACAGATAGCTGCTGACACCGCCAGGACCATACAGGTCATACAATCCCAATTCTCGCCCCAGCCGACGGTGATCGCATTCCGCTGCATGATCAACAAGCTTCAAAAACTGTTTTAAGTCACGGCGGTTACTAAAAGCGCAACCCGTTAACGTCGTGATGGGGTAGCTAAAGGCCTCCGACAACACCTCTTCACTGGTGTCTACAGTAAGGAGCTTAAGAGCCCCAATCTCCCGTAGCGACGCCACATGGGGTCCTGGAATCACCTCTAGATAGTCGCCAATGCGCACCACCTCAACTAAAGGAGTGTCGCTGTTCAGCAGGCTAGCCCGTTCAGGCTGTCCATGGTACCGTAGGTACTCACAGACATTAGCCGCCATCATCTCACTCACGACGATAGGAAGATCCGCATGAATCAACGCAATCATCTGCCGTTCAATCATTGGTAACAGTGCCGGATCCATCAGTTCCGGAAGCAAGCAATCACAAGCAAAGCCGATATCAGTCGCACGCACGCCCAAGACAATCGCCTTCGGGAACAGCTGCTGTACAGCAAGCGACAGCAGCACAGCAGCGCCAGCGCGTACCTTTCTGAGCTCCTGCGGGTCGCTGACCATATCCTTGCTTTTCATAATAGTAAGAGGGGGATGTGGGATATAGCTGACTCGAACAGCTGACCTCCACGATGTCAACGTGGCGCTCTAACCAACTGAGCTAATATCCCTTTTGTGAAGCAAAGACCGTACCTGATCGTTTCCTTTTTGAGCAAGCGAATTATAGATAATGGACAAAGGAAACGTTTCTTTGTCCATGATGGGCCTTGTTGCGTAATTCCCTTGATAACGCAAATTTAAAAATAAAATTAACGATGGAAATGATGCAACGATATAATGATAGAAAACACAAACAACTACCAGCCATTCCCGCTAAATGTTACCCACTCACTTTTAGGAATTTATCACCACAGAGTGCACAGAGAACACAGATAAAAAATAGAAAATGAGAAATCTCTTTCGATTTTTAAGAAAATATTGTGGTTAGTTTTTCCCATTCCCCCCTCTGTGCGCTCTGTGTTCTCTGTGGTAAAAATTTTAGCGGGAACTGCTGAACAACTACCTCGTATTGAATTCACGAAATTTATTCTGAATTAAGAATTCAAATTATCATTATATCGCCAGATCATTTCCATCGTTAATAATTATTTACATGCTATCCCACGCTATTCTCTTGTGAAGGCTATTACGCAACAACACCTCCATGATGTCCATTAGGTCTATTACATCTATTTTCATTTTTGTTATTTTTTATTAACACATATAGATAAATAATTAATTTAATGCGATAATATTTTAGACATAACAAGAAGGTAACATAATGGATACTTCATCTATCCCGGCTCCAACAAGCGACCCCCTCTCTCTACTGGACCAACCGATCCGATGGCAGAGCGACGGCTCTGCAACCTTCGGTATCCGCGGCCGCACCTTCAGGTTGCACCTCTGCGAAACTAACACAGGTAAAGCCATTCAAACACGCGATGATCAAGCGGTAAAAGCTATCCTCGAAATCTTGCAAGCCAAGGGCATCGTCGATAATAGCGGCTTTAGAGCCAATGGACCTGTGACCATCGACGCAACCGGAGTGCACGCACCAGGTCACGATCTCGCACACACCGAACATGAACCCGGCCACCAAGAAACGGGCAGTATCTACCAAAGATTCAGTACCCTCATCGCCAGAACATTCCTTCGCACACAACCATTACCAGCCCCCCCTACCCCTCCGCCTGCCCCTACAGTCACCCCCCCTAAAAAAGAGGTGCATTTGCATTTTACCAACCTAAATGGCGAAGAAGAAGAACGAGTGTATTTCGAAGACCTATCTCGCGAAAACGTCCAAGCACGGTTTCACGAACTAGAACAAGGCGAGGAAGAGACAAAAATCGTTAATACACCGAGAGAGCCTCTAGCTATAAACCTAGCGCCCTATCAAGAAGAAGATGCCGACGACGACCTAGCCCGCGCCCTAAGGCTTTCTAAGGAAGAATGGGAGGCTTTACAACAACCCAACCAAGCGTTTGATGACTACATCAGCACCCATTTTACCGTACAGACTGTACCAGGCGACGGCACCTGTCTATTTCACTCCTGCGCCATTGGTACTGCCAAAGATGGCCCTACTCTACGAAAAGATCTCTACAACTTCATGTTGCAACAACAAGCGATCTATCAACCCAAAGTGCTGACTTATCTCCGCAACGAAGCTTGGGAGTATCGTCGGGCAAACCCTGACAAACGCGCTCGTGAGTTCGCCTCTGCACCGCAAGCTCTCCGCATCAAATATGAACAACTCGCTAAACACACTGATGAGGCTACATTTGAGAGGGAACTGAGTGCGTGGCTGCAGCCAAGAACCTTTAATACTTATATCTGTCTGATGCGCGATGATCCAAGCCGCTACCCAGGTGATGTCGAAGTAGCCGCCCTCGGCGACTACCTAGAGGCTCCCATCCATCTCTACAGCGCCCACTTCATGAGGGAGGGCAAAGATCCCTGCTACATTCACCAAGGGCAGGGAAAGCCCCCTCCCATCCTTCTTAAGTACGATCCGACAATAAAACACTATGATCGATTAACAGGGAAATAATGTGAGGTATGTATGCCTTCAGTCGACACCTCTTATCGCCCCTCCTATCCCACGGCCCCTGCCATTATCCAAGACGATGGAACAGCCACTCTCGAATATGGCGACAAGCTATACCAAGTGCGTCTCTTTGATAGCCGCAATAAAACCATTGACTACCATAACATTACGGATGCCCAACGCAAAGAAATCACGCAGCTGATGTTTAAAATCCTGGAAGCGCAGCTCGGACAAGACGCCATCAATCCCAATCAGCTCAAAGACCTAGCCATCGACTCTAAAGGCATTCATCTTCGCGAAACCCATACCGACTATGAGTATGCCAAGGACTCTGGCCTGTATTATGAAAACTTACGAAAGATCTTAGAACCGCTCGAAGAACAACCCCCTCCCTCTACCATCGAACACCACTATTACGATTCACGGGAACACACAAAAAAACGCGAGTTAGAAGTAGAGCTTCAACCGACAGAAGAACCAGCCATTCAATTCGAAGATATATCTAGCAATGGGGAGAAGCTAGAATTTGAACTAGAAGAGCTTGAAGAAGAACAAGAGACAGAAACAGATTTGAGGCAAACCACGATAAGCTTACGGCCCCAAAGTGATGATTTGAGCGGAGTAAGCACCAACCTAATACCCTACGATGACTTAACGAGGGTCAGCACAAACTTATCACCCTACTACGAGCCTCTCCAAGAAGCATCTGTGAGCCCGCACACTATCGGATCCGATGATTCCTCTGCCGTCTCTCTTCAACCTCTTAAGCGATCTAAACGCAGGAAAGGACACACCCATACTAATCGAAAAGAAATCAAACGCCTAGAAGCAGAGATTAAGAAGTTACGAAAAGCCATCGCAGGACTGCATCCCAGCACTCTAGCCTCATCCTCTATGCCACATTTTCCAATGGATCCTGACGCTATAAGCCATCACCTGAATCAAATGAGCGAACACTATCAAGCACTCTTCCAACGGCAGGAAAACGCTTATCGGGAAGGAATGGAACACTTGCAAGGCATCATCGAAGAGCAACGTAAAGCTCTAGCCGCTCTAACACAGACACCAGCGAACAGCGACATGGGAGCTTGGGGCGACCTCATCGGCCAAGGACAGCAGCAGCAACAGCTCATGCTTAACTTCATCGCTGAACTACAGGCCACCATCCAAAGACTAGAAGCGGAACTCAATGCGCTGAGGGGGCAATACCGAGAAGGACCTGTCTCTACTCCGGACATACAACCCTTCTTGGAGCAACTCACAAAGATGCAAACTCAGCTTCAAGAGCAGCTTGAACGAGATCGACAAGCCTTTTTAAAAGCACAAGAAGATTTGGCCGCTGTTCTAAGATTGCTGTCAGAGCGCATCAACAGCCTTCCAAGCACCGACATATCTTCCGATCTGCTAAGTGGGTGGCAGCGTCAGCTACAAATAGCAATGGAGAGACAAACCGCACTGACGACAGAAGTGAAGGAGCTTTCTACAGAAAATGCCTATTTAAGCGGTTTAGCAACGGGCACTGACTTCCAAGCCAGCATGACAGCAAGAATCAACGAACTAGGACAAGCTCTGTTCCGCATCGACACTACCAACCAGGAATTGCGTGAAGAACTGGCCCGTTTGCGCGCGCTCCTAGCAGAACGCGAATCGTGGGAGTCCCATGGATCCCTTCCTTCTTCTTCTGGGGCACTTCTCCCGAGCGATAGGCGTCCATCTTCTCAGCCAACACCAAAACTACCGAGTGCCTCACCGCTCCCCTCCACTAGCTCGTCTACGAGTACTTCCACAGCTCCTACCGGTCCGATTACTGAAGCAGAAAGCTTCCTTGTTGACCTTTTCCGCCAGGAACGCAACTTGACTTCCCCCTTAGTCTTCTCCATGGAAGGGTTGCACGTATCTGAAGACCGCGTGTTTATCAATGAAACCTTTTTAGAACAACTCCGAGACGCTATTCCAACGATAGCACGCTTCTTAGACAGACTAAGAGGGCGCATTACCAACCCTCCTCAGGTGTTTAGCGTTGCTAGTCTTAACCATGTCACAGATAGCAAAGATTCTCCTCTACCACACAGCATCAAAGTAGATGAAAGCTTCCTTCGCCGCCTTGCCGAACAGGTATTTGGTCTGGATGAGACAACAATCAATTCCCTCGTTGCCCAAGCCAAGACGCGCCAACGAAGCCAACCTGCTTTTAAGAGACCAACAGGACCAGGATAGAGTGTCTTTTCATGGAAGTGCATGTTCATCACTGCCTCTGGGTGAACAAGTACTCATAAAACGCTAACACACACTGTTTTAATTGCATAAATATAATTAAATTTTTTAGCATAATTTAAATTACGTAAATAATGGAAATAATGTAAAATAAAATTGAACATTTAGTAAACATTTTAAACCTAAATGATGGAGTCGCTATGTCCGCAGCACCAACAGGAGGCGAGTTCATTAGTCACGACTACTTTTTAAGAGAAGGGGCCGGAGCCATTCAAGACTTACGGCTAGACAGACATGGAAAAGCAGTCGCAACAATAATCAAATCAGACGGAACAACGCAGAAATTTGAAATCAACACTACAGGCTTAGACCCAAGCAAAAGAACCCTAACAAACCTCGCCCAGTTGGCCATCAAATGGTACAAAAGCCAGGGCCCTACCATCGACTATACAGGCAGCACTTGGGTGACGGGCGATGGTAAAACTGAACGTCGCACGCCTCCGCCTCCCATTCATTACGCGCATGAAACAGCAAAATCGCTCGTTTCTGGACCTTCCACCGTTGCCACTCGAGCCCTCTCGTCCCCTGCAACAAGCTCATCTTCTTCTCCTCCACAAGTTTCCACCCCCTCACCACCACCTCCATGGAAAATAAAAGGGGTAAGCGACACTGAGCTAATGAAAATACAAAGCGAACTCATCTACAAAATCGAAAGGGCAAAAGAAAATAGTAGAGGTAACATCTATTCCTTTATCAACCTGCCTACGCAAAACCATGCTCATCCTTACACTCTTCCAGAGCTCCCAGCACCTCCTCCTTCTTTTTTCACGCGAATGTTCACCAGATCTAACGAACCCTCTCCATATACTAGCCCAACGGCTCCATTCTTGCCCCCAGCCCATCCAGATTCTGACGAAGAAACCAGCGACCTTTCCTTTAATAGCTCACACTCCGATCCGACTTACCATATCGTACTAGAGACATTGCAAGAGGCAACCTTCGTCTCAAGCTTATCCGCTCCGCAGCAGCAGGAACTAACAAGACTAGCGACTGAACTTGTGAAAGAGGAATGTCGAAAAGAATTCCAAACGTATGTTACCAGGGTCATCGATGACATCATTACTTTAGAATCTGGCTGGTATAAGACCTGTCTTTCTGGTACGCCTGAAGAACAGAGAAGATTCGAACGAAAGGTACTGGAAGAGTTAAATAGACCGGAACGTTGCCCAAAAAAACCATCAAAGGATCCTATTGTCAATCCCGAGATGCGCCAGTTTCTGGACTGGGAAGTCTTAAGAGACTCAGTAGTGCGGCCGATTATTTCTGCCCGTATGAGAGAGTGCGCTGAAGATTACAAAAGACAATCCTTCTGGTATCACATTCTTTTCGCACGATAATTATATTGTAAGCGTTCACGGGATCTAGCAGACTGAAAATGTGAATTTTAAGGACATCTGGAAAGCAAAAAAACCTCGACAATAGGCCGTTCCGACTATTCGCTCGGTTTTTTCGTTCCCATATGATCCTTAAGATTCACATTTTCAATTTTGCTAGGCTCCGTGAATGCGTACATTATATTTTATGTCTTTATCTACAATTTAATAAAATACTGTTGACATTTATTTAAAAATTCAATAAAATTATATTTCAATTAAATAAAATAGGATATCTACAGATGCCTGTCACATTATTAGGTCCAGGTCTAGGAGCAAGCTACTTTAAGAAGACCGCTCCTGATATTGACAGATTACAAATCGATGATAACTACTATCCGGTCATTACGACGAAGTCCGGGCGGCAAGTCCGTATGTCTGTTCCCTCGCTAACCCGTACGGAGCGCAAGGAAAAGTCCCTCGAGGAGTGGGCTATCTACGTCATTAATGCCACCAAAAAAGTCGATTTTAGCGACAGTGGCAAACTGGATGGCAAACGGGTAAAGGTATCCGGCGTTCTATCTACCAAAGACAAGGGCAAAACACCAGCCGTAACCAAGCGCCCACGCGATGGCAGCCTTACCCCCGATGATGATGACAGTATCTACTCAGCCAGGACACATCTAGATAATGCGCCAAAAATCAGAGACATCAAACCCGAATTTGTCGCACGCCTTATCGCCGAAGTAGATGCCCGTGCTGAGAGGATACGCTGGGAATATGGCGATCTGATCAGAAGACGCTACGGGGACGTCTGCGCCTATGCCAATGAGCTAACCGAAGCTACTGCGGATAACAAGTATGCCATCAAAGCGCAGGAAGTCCTAGAGGACGCGATGAAAGGCGAAGGCCTCCATATTACTAAAGAGAAGCAAGATGAGATCCTCAGCGCGCTGAGAGACCGCCTTGAGCAACACGTTGTGAATGCCTTCCGCGAATGGGTGATTCTAGCTGCCGACGAAAGCCTAGCACACGGTCGCTTTGCGCTGATCGATTGTGTTCACAGCAACCCGGAAAGGCGAGCCATCGGCCGACGTCAACTAACCGACAGAGCCGCCGCAGAAATCGATGCACGATTCCCCCATGACTATGACAG
>CAMFKD010000074.1 GCA_945957095.1 uncultured Chlamydiae bacterium | reverse complement strand
CGAGATTCCTCTACGTCTCGTGGGCTCGGAGATGTGTATAAGAGACAGCGGATGCACTGGACATCAGCATGTGCTTCCTTCTTAATGTCGACACCACTCATACGGCTCTTGGCTGAAAATGGGATAACACTCATCGTATCTGTTGCAAATGCCTCGGCACGCAATCCATAACTATTTTTAGCCAATACAACGATCGAACGTCCCTCTGGTGTTTCATCCGATAAAGAAGCCAGCTGGGCAAAGTGTGCCAACTCCTGGGTGTCCACTCCCCTAACCGGAATAAAATCCGTTGCTTGTCGATTTCCCAAAGTAATGGTTCCGGTTTTATCCAAAATGAGAAGATCGATATCACCAGCAGCTTCGACAGCCCTTCCACTTTTGGCGATCACATTGCGACGGACGAGGCGGTCCATCCCGGCTATACCCACAGCACTCAATAATGCGCTGATTGTTGTAGGAATCAAACAAATCAACAATGCCACTAGCACCGGAATGGTGACGACATGTGACAGATCCTGTTTAGCAGCGACACTGCTGAAATCTGAAAAGAATTTAAGCGACACTACCGTCAGTAAAAAGACGATCGTAAGTCCAGATAGCACAATATTGAGGGCGATCTCATTAGGTGTCTTTTGCCTCTTAGCGCCCTCGATCAAACCGATAATCTTGTCGACAAAACTGTTGCCTGGCTCAGAAGTAACCTGAATTGACAAGCGGTCACTGATCACCTTAGTCCCGGCTGTCACTGCACTGCGGTCTCCACCGCTCTCACGAACCACAGGAGCCGACTCACCAGTGATCGCTGACTCATCGACAGTTGCGCATCCTTCGATCACTTCGCCATCGGCGGGAATGGTGTCACCAGCGTCGCAAACAACCACATCTCCCTTTTGCAACGACGCCATCGGCACTGACTGGATACCATCCACTCTTACCAATTTGGCAAACAAATCAGCCTTGGATTGACGCAGACTCTCCGCCTGAGCCTTACCTCGACTTTCAGCCAGAGCTTGAGCAAAATTAGCAAACAGCACAGTAATCCATAACCACAAGGTCACATAGATATCGAAGGGTGATACCTGCTGCTGGATCAATTCGGCGATACAGTATACCGTTGTCACCAGAGCGCCAAAATAGGTGATCAACATCACTGGATTGCCATATTGCGCCTGCGGCGTCAGCATGGTAAAAGAGGAACACACAGCGCTTAACAGCTGCTCTCGATCTAGAAGTGGTACCCGACGGCGCTTCACACAACTCCTAAAATGTTCTGCCTTTCAACATGAGTAAATGTTCGACGATAGGCCCCAATGACAAGGCTGGAAAGAATGCCAATGCCCCAACAATCAAAATCACACTAATTAGCAAAATCAGAAAAAGTCCAGTATTCGTCGAAAATGTGCCTATAGAGACTGGCATTACCTTCTTCCTCGCTAATAATCCTGCGACAGCTAGAGAAGGGATAATGATGGCGAGACGCGCACATAACATGACAATACCCAACACCACATTAAAATAGACGGTATTGGCATTAAGCCCCGCAAAGGCACTGCCATTATTGCCAGCGGCTGACGCAAAGGCGTAGAGGAGTTCTGAGAGACCATGAGGCCCTTGGTGCGACAAGCTAGACAAAGCTGCTGGATGGACAGCCGAAATGCCGGCACCCATCAGCAGCAAGGCGCTGGGCATGACGATCGCTACCATCACCCACTTTATCTCATGTTGTTCGATTTTTTTACCTAGGTACTCTGGAGTACGTCCCACCATTAAACCGCACAAAAATACAGCCAATAAGATGAACATGATCATCCCAGCCAACCCAACACCTACACCACCGAAGATCACCTCACCTAACACCATATTAGACATGGCTACACCGCCAGACATCGGAGCTAAGCTCGACATCATCGCATTGACAGATCCATTTGCTGTCGCTGTCGTCGACTCTGCCCAAATTAGGCTGCTAGTCATACCAAAGCGAACTTCTCTCCCCTCTATGCTGGGAAAGATGCCAATCGCAGGATTAGGTGAACTCTCGGCCCACAACACAATCCCCAACCCAAGTCCCCATAAGATGAGCATCACCAAAAAGATCAACCAGCCATGTTTTTGCGATTTAATCATCGAACCGTAGGTATAGGTGAGGGCAGCCGGAATGATTAAAATCGCTAATGTCTCCACACAGTTGGCCCAAGCCGTAGGATTTTCGAAAGGATGGGCACTATTAGCATTGAAGAAACCACCGCCATTAGTACCTAACAGCTTTATTGCCTCTTGAGAGGCCACCGGCCCCATAGGCAACACCTGTTTCACACCTTCCAACGTCATTGCCTCTAGGTATGGTGAGAAATTCTGAATCACCCCTTGAGACACCAGAAAGAACGCCATCACCAGCGCTAGCGGTAAGAACAGATACACTACACCCCTGACCAGATCTTGCCAGAAGTTACCGATTGTATCCGATTCCCGGAGAACGACACCACGTATCAATGCCATCAGGACACATAAGCCTGTAGTAGCGCTGAGAAAGTTTTGTACCGTCAATCCTATCATCTGAGAAGCATAGCTTAACGTCGTCTCACCAGCGTAAGACTGCCAGTTGGTGTTCGTCACGAAACTCACTGCTGTATTGAAAGCCAAGTCCCAGGACAGTCCGGACATATGCTGTGGATTCAAAGGCCACCAATGTTGTGTGACCAACAACACAAACAGCGCAACAATACCTATGCCATTAAAAACCAGCACGGCACTCAAATACTGTTTCCATGTCATCTCAGCAGTTGGGGCACCGCCCATCGCACGATAGCTTACCCGCTCCAGCCAAGACAACGCTGGATGAAGGGACGTCTCCCGCCCTGCAAAAACCGCTTCAATATAGCTACCAAGAAGCGGCGTCAGTATGACAATGGCGACAACCAATGTGACAATCTGTGCAAATCCATAACCTGTCATCACGCCGCCAACCCTAGAACTTTTCTGGATAGATTACAGTGTAAATGAGATAAATCAATGCCAATACCACCAACAATCCCACTAAGACGAAAGGTACATTCATCTGCCGCTACCTCTTAGTCATGTTACCTTTCACCCTAGCGGCGCAAACTCTTTTCTTTCAAGCCCTGACAATTCTTTCGCCGAGCGCAGCGAGGCTTTGGAGTGCGCAAGCTTGCGCATCCAAAGCCTCGCTGCGCTCGACGAAAGAAGAAGATAAGATAACGTACTCGCTACAATCGGCGTAAGAAGGGATTATACCCAGCAGTCGGCTAGGTGATCGTTGACTAATCCTACCGCCTGCATAAAAGCATAGATGATCGTAGAACCGACAAAAGACATCCCACGTTTTTTGAGATCTTTGGCAAGAGCGTCGCTTTCCGGTGTCGTAGTCGGGATATCCTTGAGGTGCTTTCTTGCGTTAACAATAGGTTTTCCCTTAACGAACGCCCAGACATACCGGTCAAATGAGCCAAATTCTCGTTGGATCTCGAGAAACACCCGAGCATTTTGACGAGCTGAGTACACCTTTAAGCGATTGCGGATAATGCCACTATCGTTGAGAAGGCTCTCCAATTCCTCATCAGCCATAGCGGCTACCTTGCGCGGATCAAACTGATGAAAAGCCGCGCGATAGTTCTCACGCCTCTTGAGAATCGTTTCCCAGCTTAAACCAGCCTGCGCCCCCTCCAATAAGAGCATCTCAAAAAGATGCCTATCATCATGGACAGGCTTTCCCCATTCATGGTCGTGGTAATCTGCATAAAACTGCTGTCCCGGCTTGTCTCCAAAGCAGCGTTTCTTTCGATCTTCACAGCGCGACATCAGCTCAAGCTCCTTACAACATAGTGAGAACAAGAAGGACAATGGAAACAACACTCAAGATAATGGATAGCGCCGTAATGAATCTGACGCTACGAGTGGACCGAGGTGTAATCGGTAAGCCAAAATGAATGCGTCTAAATTCTGCCATCGAAGTCAAAAAGATAGCTACACCTACCAACACCAATACGCCTCCGGTGATAGTGGCAATCGTCTGATGTGCGACATGTGTAAACGTCAACCATTTGACAACAGCTATTCCCCCACCCACACTTGCTAGGCCTGTACGAATCCAAGCTAAATATGTGCGGACATTAGCCAAGCGGTTGCGCTCATTAGCGAGCGATGTACGTTCCCGCTGAAAGGCCATGGGATCGTCCACAAGGCGATCTGGTCCTTCTACCATTTCCTCCTCTCTTGTTCGTCTACTACCATAACTTCAGGTAATCTGCCTTTCAACATTTTTTCATTGATCCCCTCATAGGGTCTGTGTATAAGACAAACTTTTCTTCATGGTGTGATTATGTTGCGATACGCGTTACTTTTATGTAGCTTATCTATTCTGCTAATAGGCTGTCACAAAAAAGAAAAGCCTGCCCCTCCTACCCCTACGGTAACGGACTTTGTCCTGGAAACCAAGAATGTTCCAGCGATCTTTAATTATGTGGGCTTTGCAGAGAGTACACATCCTGTTGAAATTCAAGCACGTGTGCAAGGCTATCTAGATAAGATCGCCTATGATGAAGGTCAGCTTGTCAACGAAGGTGATTTACTGTTTCAGCTAGACCCAAGGCAATTTCAGGCAGCTGTGGAGCAGGCCAAAGGCGAGGTATTGAGACAGGAAGCTATTCTAGAGAATGCGAAATTAACGGTTAACCGTCTCACCCCCCTTTATCAGCAGAAAGCGGCAAGCAAGAAAGACCTAGATAATGCGACCTCTCAGGAACTTGCTGCCGCTGCCGCGCTTCAGTCTGCTAAGGCCAATTTACTCAATGCAGAAATCAACCTGGACTATACAACAATTCGCTCTCCTATCACTGGGTACGCAAGCAAAGCCAAGTACCGCGAAGGTGCCCTCATCACTCCTGGACAAAATGGCCTACTGACAACGGTGTCTGTGTTAGACCCGATTTGGATCTACTTTACTGTCTCCGATAACGATGTTTTAAGAGCGCGCCAGCAAGAGGCAGAACATCGCATCACGTTGCCGTTTGGCAAAGATGTCATCACAATGCCAATGGAAAATGGTTGGCAAGTGCAAGCGGTACTCAGCGACGGCAGTGTTTTAGAGGAATCGGGAAAACTAAACTATAGCTCACCGACATACGACCAAGCGACAGGGACAATGCAAGCTAGAGCAGTCTTTTCCAATCCCAAAGGTATTCTACGGCCAGGGCAGTTCGTACAAGTTCGCCTGTTGGGTGCTGAACGGCCCAACGCGTTATACGTGCCGCAACGCGCTGTGATGCAAAAGAAAGGTGGGCAGTATGTCTACATGATCAAGGAAGATGATACTGTCGTCGCACAAGACATTTCCACTGGTGAATGGTTTGACGATTACATGATTGTCAACAATGGTCTTAAAGTGGGTGACCGCATTGTGGTCGATGGCATCAACAAGGTACGCCCTAATGTCAAGGTTCAGGTGACCGGACTGTGGACACCGCCTCAGAAGAAATCCGATTCTACACCCTCCCCGCAGTAGGTAAGATCAGGAATGTCAAGTTTCTTCATAGACAGGCCAATCCTCTCGAGCGTGATGTCGATCTTCATCTTATTAGCTGGCATGGTCTCACTATTTCTGCTGCCTATTGAGCAGTTTCCCAATCTCTTGCCACCTCAGATCAACGTCACAGCCACTTACCCAGGCGCTAATGCTCAGGTCGTAGCGGATTCCATTGCTTCTCCGATTGAACAGCAGGTCAACGGTGTGGAGAACATGATCTATATGTACTCTAATAGCTCTTCAACCGGTGCATACACGCTAAACGTCTTCTTTGACATTGGTTCCAGTGTGGAAAATGCGCTGATCGATGTGGAAAACCAAATGAACATCGCCATGCCGCTATTGCCTGAAGAGGTGCAAAAAAGCGGTGTCACAGTCCTCAAGCAAACGCCGGCAATCCTTCTCGTCGTAGCGCTAGAGTCATTAGATGGACGTTATGACGATATCTTCCTCAGTAACTACGCCACCATCAACGTTGTGGAAGAGTTGCAACGGACTCCTGGTGTCAGCCAAGTCAACATCATCAACGACCGCACCTATGCCATGCGTGTTTGGCTCGATCCCAACCTACTGTACAAATACAATCTCTCTACCAGTGATGTCATCCAGGCTATTTCGGACCAAAACAACGAATACTCGGTAGGACGTCTAGGCGAGCCACCCACCAATGGTCCGGTAGAGCTGACCATCTCTATCACTAGCTTGGGAAGATTAAGTACGCCGGAAGAATTTGACGACATTATTCTAAAAGCCAATTCAGATGGCTCCATCGTTCGTATTGCAGATGTCGGCTACTCCGAACTAGGTGCACAAAACTACGATGTCACAAGCCGTATTAATTTGGTGCCTTCCTTATCTGTCGCCATCTACCAGCAATTTGGTGCTAACGCGCTGCAGGTTGCGGCTGACGTCAAAGAAAAGATGCAAGAGATCTCCAAAAACTTCCCCGTAGGCATCAGCTATACCATCCCTTATGATACGACGATGTTTGTGGTTGCCTCTATCCACGAAGTTGTCAAAACAATCTTCGAAGCTGCAGTGTTGGTGGCCATCGTCGTCTTGGTGTTCCTACAAAATATCCGCCTGACCATCATCCCGGTTGTCGCGATGTTTGTCTCTATCATCGGCGCTTTTGCTGGATTGCTCGCGCTAGGGCTATCGATCAACTTGCTAACGCTATTCGGCATGGTGCTAGCGATCGGTATCGTTGTCGACGATGCTATTGTGGTGATCGAAAACGTCGAACGCAATATGCGGCTGTTGGGGCATTCCGCTAAAGAAGCCGCACACCAAGCCATGAAAGAGGTAACGGGGCCCATTGTCGCTATCGTCTTAGTATTATGCGCTGTATTTGTTCCTGTTGCCTTCTTGGGTGGCATTGCCGGGCAACTCTATAAGCAGTTTGCCTTGACCATCGCTGTGTCTGTGATTATCTCGGGCTTTGTTGCATTGACATTGAGCCCCGCTTTATCAGCCATCTTAATTCAGAAACACGATGGAAAAGGTCGGTTCACGATCTGGTTTGACAAATACTTTGGCAAACTCACAAATCTTTATGTGAAAGGTGCTTCTTGGCTGATCGTCAGACCAAAGCGAGGGATGGCGGGCTTTGCGATCGTGTGCTGCTTGGTCTTCTATCTGTTTCACACCGTACCGACAGCTTTTGTGCCAGATGAAGACCAAGGCTATCTGATCGCTGTTGTCAACATGCCTGAAGGTTCTAGCTTAGCGCGAACTCAGGAGGTCTCCGAGAAGGCCTCAAAGATTGGCCTAGAAAACCCAGCCATGGATCTCATGTTTGAGCTGACGGGTTTTAGCTTTATTGATGGTCTTAACAGAACCAACCAAGGCGCCATCTTCCCCGTTCTAAAAGACTGGAGCGTACGTAAAAAAGCTAGCGAGCTAGCGGATGCCGTGCAGCATGAGCTGTTACACCAATACGCAGAGAGAATCCCACAGGCGCCCGTGTTGATCTTCAACCCTCCAGCTATCCAAGGGCTTGGCACCGTCGGCGGTTTTGAGTTCTGGGTACAGAACCGCGGCGGAGGCGACTACGCCCACTTAGAGGATGTGGTCAAGCAGCTGATTGCTAAGACAAAAGAAAGTCCCATTTTAACGAATGTGGTACCAAGCATTGATGCTAACACGCCTCAGCTATTTGTCGACTTGGATCGCTCTAAAGCGCGCTCTTTAGCCGTACCTATCAACGAAGTGTATACAGCCCTGCAAAGTCTATTTGGCTCCTACTACATCAACAACTTCAACAAATTTGGTAGAGTATATCAAGTATTGGTAATGGCACAGCCGCAAAGACGCGCTGATCCTACAAACATCGAACAGATCTACGTCAAAAACTTGCTGGGAGACATGGTGCCTTTGAGCTCCTTAGTTAACATCAGTAATACCCCTGGGCCCAACCTCGTCGCGCGCTTTAATGCTTTCCCTGCCTGCAAGATCACGGGTTCAGCCGCTCCAGGTTACAGCTCAGGTGAAGCTATGGCCACGATGGAGCACTTGGCCAAGGAAGTATTGCCAGATGATATGTACTACGCATGGGGCGGTGAATCTTACCAAGAAAAAGCCACTGGTGGCTCGTCATCGAAGATGATGTTAGCAGGCTTGTTGATGGTGTTCCTCATCCTAGCAGGTCTCTATGAAAGATGGACTGTCCCTCTCTCCATCGTTCTAGCTGTGCCTTTCGGAATCTTTGGTGCCTTTGTGTCCATCTGGCTCTTCAAAATGAATAACGACGTTTACTTCCAGATCGGACTCATCACCATTATCGCTTTGTCGGCCAAGAACGCGATCTTAATCGTCGAGTTTGCGATGTTAAAGCATGAGGAAGGCATGTCCTTCTTAGATGCTGCGATTGAAGCCGGCAAACTACGCTTTCGCGCTATTTTGATGACCTCGTTAACCTTCATTTTTGGCGTCGTCCCCCTCGTAACCAGCACTGGTGCTGGCGCTAACAGCCGCCACTCAGTAGGAATGGGAGTACTCGGTGGCATGATCGCCGCTACCTTCTTAGCGATCTTCTTTGTGCCGCTATTCTTTAGGTTGATAGGGCCGATAGGCAGCAAGAAAGAGCCGGACAACAAATCTGCATTAGATGCGAAACCGGCGGTGCAGGATGCATAGATATTGGGTCTTTTTAGCTCTGTTAGCAATGGTAACATCGTGTTTCCGTCCGAATTATCATCGACCGCCCATCGAGATGCCTCTCTGCTGGCGAATGCCAGCCGATGAAACAAGCACTCTGTGCAATGTACGTTGGTGGGAACAGCTGAATGACCCTGTGTTGGATGAGCTCATCTTCACTGCACTCAGAAACAACCAAGACATCAAGTTGGCCATCGCTCGCGTCATGGAGTATTACGCTAGGTTAGGCATTGTCAACTCACAGCTGCTCCCGAATATCAATGGCAGCGCGGCCTACAACCGCGTAGGCTTTTCTACAGCCTACCCCAACATGATCCCTGCAACATTGACAACGACAAACGTCTACACGGCCTATCTCAACCTGAATTGGATCCTGGATATCTGGGGACAGCTACACAATGAATCCGCGGCTGCTTGTGATGAGTTCCTAGCTCAAGTCGAAATACGTAGGGGCATCGTCTTAACCGTCGTCTCTAATGTTGCCAGCGCCTATATCACGCTACGCGGTCTAGATGCGCAGCTAGTCATCTCGCGCGATACGGTTAAGTCGCGACAAGAATCTCTCCAGTTAGCCAGAGATCGCTTTGAAATCGGTGAAACATCAGAGATCGAAGTTGTACAAGCGGAAGCAGAACTGGAAATAGCCCTCATACGCAGCATCGAATATGAACGCGATATCCCCATACAAGAAAACCTGATTAGCGCCCTCATCGGAGAGATGCCACAGTGTATCGAACGGGGCCTTAACATCGGTGCTTTCCCTTATCCCTGTACGGTGCCAACAGGCCTACCCAGCGAACTGCTGCGCCGCAGACCCGACATCGCAGCCGCTGAAGAGGCCCTAAAAGCCACCAACGCTCGCATCGCTGTCGCCATCGCTAACTTCTTTCCTCAGCTGACATTGACATCGCAAATCGGTAGCCAGAGCGTCACCCTATCCCAATTCTTGACAGGTCCAGCCCAAACGTGGCAATGGGGCATTGCTGCCTTACAACCCATCTTTGATGCCGGCCTCAACTACTGGAAGC
>CAMFKD010000073.1 GCA_945957095.1 uncultured Chlamydiae bacterium | reverse complement strand
GTACAGCAGCCTGCGTCTCTACCTCTACGAAGAAAAGCGCAAGAATTTGCTCGTCGCTAGCAGGCTCATCAAGTTTAATCTGAACGGCCCCTGCCTCGGGATCAAAGTCTGTTGTCATAGCAGACACTTCCTCAGGCTGAAAAAGAGCAATTCGTCATCAAGGTAACCCACGTTTTGATCATTCCAGAAGAAAACCCCCTTAAGATAATTGGCGGTAGATTTTGCCACATTGACCGGAACATTCCGTAGATGTCTGATGTCGCAGTGATGAACTCCGCATACTTCGGAAACAGCAAAAGCCCAGACATCCCCGCCACCCTCAAGTACCATCATCGAACACTTATGTTGTCCTGTTATCGCTTGTTCCTCTGAGCTTATCTCTAGGAGATCCGACATTGAGATAAATAAGCGGAGCTGCCCATTGATGTTGACACATCCCCGGATAAATTTATTGCGCTGATGAGGGATATGATGGACGGGTTTCAACTCCGTGACCTGACCAACCACTGCTGTTGAAAGAGCGAGCAGTTCGTGGTTAATGCGAAAGATCACCATACCCTGCAGGTATTCTGTAGCGGCAGATTCCTTAGCCCTACCTAATAGTTTTTCCCACTCCAGAAGATAGTCTGGTGGGGCATGCCGACGCAGCAGCTTGTCGGCTGACGATTCTTCAGCAACCTTTACTTGGGTTGATGGAGATATGAGGATGTCATCCGCCATGGACTAAATCACTCCTAAGTATAGGATCTTCTTCAGCTGCATAATGTTTACGGGCCCGCTTCCAAAATAGTTCTGCCTGAGCCTTGTCGCCACGCCGCTGCGCCAACAGAGCTAGGTTCACCAAGCCATGGTAATGGCTAGGTGTGAGATAAACGGCCTTTTGAAAATAGATGGTCGCTTCATCATCGGCTCTGGAAGCCATATACAGCGTCCCTAACAGGAAATAGATATCGGCATTTGCCTCAAAGCGTTCTACATAATCTTTGCACAGCGCAATAGCCTCTGTAATCCGGCCTTCATCAGCAAGACGCATGGCGTTGTTCAGCCACTCCGATCGCCTATCAGCGGTGTCTGTGGTGCTGATTGGCAGCTCTTGAGGAACTTTTTGCTGAGCCATCTCAATGGCCTGGTGAATCGTCTTCATGGCGGCAGCCTCCCGCCAACTATGATCGGCTACAGGCGCCGCGACTTTGGGTCTTTTCGAGAAAGTAAAAGCGTTGCGCGGTCCGACTGGGACAAAGCCAGCCAACCGTGCTACTTCACTCTCTGTAGGACCCATCACCAGCAAACCATCATCTTCGAGCAGATTGTTGCAGATATCGAGTACTCGTTTCTGAACAGCTGAAGAAAAGTAGATCAAGAGGTTGCGACAGAAGATGACATCATATTTCTTTCTACGTGCGTAAAACTGTATACTGATGACGTTAGCCCAAGAAAAATGCACTCGATCCCGGATATTCTTATGCACAAGATACGAACCCTCTACCCTGTCGGTAGCAATTCCCGGAAAATCTTTCCGGGGAATTGCTACCTTGTCAAAATGCCGCTTATGCATCAAAGTAAGGCGATCACGGAAAGAATTGGGACCATAAACAGCTGCTTTGGCTACCCCTAACGCCTTCTTGCTAACGTCTACGCCTTCCACAGAAAAGCGATGCGACGGGATACCGATATCATGCAAGATCATCGCGATGCTGTATGCTTCCTCACCAGTGGCGCAAGCCAAACTTAGAATACGCCATGGCTTGGTTCTACCTTCATCGCACCGCGCCTTCACCCAAACGGCAAGATGATCTAAAGCAGCCCTGTCCCGAAAAAACCATGTTTCTGGGACCAATACAAGCTCTGAAAACGCTTGCAGCTCGTCACGAAACGTTGTCAACCGTTTGTAATACTCTTTCCCATCGGTAATCTGTAACGCTTCCATCCTCTTACGAATAGCACGAAGCCACGCCCCATCGCCAACAACCTGGGACTTAATGCCTATATTCTGCTCGATATGGGCGGCTATTGAAGACACAAATCTGTCCGCTTCTGGCATATTCTCCTACGTGACACTAAAGACTTTGTGGACAGTATCGAATAGCTGGTCGACCAATACCTGATAGATGAGGCCATGAGTATCGTGTGCCACCCCTCCGATAAAAGAGCCGTGTCGAAGTGAAAAACCAGAGTTCATGAAATCTGTAGGTTCGCGATCGATGGTGTCTGTGACCCTTTCGGCTAGTAATCCAAGCGTCTGCTCTGGTTGATTTTCCAATTGTCTCCGAAAGATGATGATGCGTGTGCTGAGGTACGGAATGCTAGAACGGCCAGCACACAGTTGTGTGAAGTCCACAATGGGAATGGGCATGTTTGCATAATTCAAGAGGCCAATCAGGTACTCTTGAGAAGTCGATACTTGGCGTAATGCAACCTGTGGAATGACCTCAACGATAGTATCGCACTCACATGCATACCTCTCATTACCAACATAAAATAGGAGCATTAACATCTCGCGATCTCCTAGGCCATATCCACTCGAAACGAAGAGACCTCCTTCTGCAGCTCTGACGAAGCTTGAAATAGCTCGGTGACCATACCGGAGTTATCCCTCAAAATTCCTGAAGCATCCTCAACAGCTTCACTTAGCTGCACCATGGAATCGCTAATCTGACGAGCGCCATCAGCCTGAGCTTGAACAGCGCCATGAACAGATTCAAAACAAGGCAGCAGTGTCTGCACATGTTCGATGATCTGAGCCAGCTGGCTTCCGATATTTCGGACGTCGCGGACATCATGACGCACTTCATCCGTGAACTTATCCATCTCCATGACACCAGAAGACACCGCCGACTTCATTTCCTTCACCATCTGCTCGATGTCTAACGTAGCAAGGGCAACTTGGTCCGCGAGACGTCGGATCTCACGCGCTACGACCGCAAAACCCAGTCCATACTCGCCGGCTTTTTCCGCTTCGATAGAAGCATTAAGCGATAAAAGGTTAGTTTGATCAGCAAACTTGTTAATGGTGGTCACCACAGTGGTGATATTGGCAGCCTTCTCACTGATGACCGCTAAGCGCTTGGAGATCTGACGAGAAGCCTCTTCCATCTGCGACATCGTCGTTTCAAGCCTTCCCAACTCGCTCTGTCCCGACGTCGCCAATTCCGCTGTCTTCGTCGCAGTGTCGGAAACATCAGTCATGAGCTTAACGAGTTCTTGAGAGGTGGCGGAAATCTCATTGGCTGTAGCACCCACCTCGGTAGTAAAATTACTGAAATCGTTAATACGCCTAGCCATATCCTTAGAGCAACCTGTGATCTCTGGCATTGCTGTGGCTACTGCCAAGCCAGAGATCTTAATACGCCGCAACATCGAAAGCAGTGAGTCTAGAAAGTAGTTAAAACGTTGCGAGATTCTCCTTGTCTCGTCATTACTCGCTAATGTAAGACGTTTGGTGAAATCCGCGTGGGCTGCCTGAACCTTCTCAATCTGATCCACAAGGGTATTCACTGATCGCGAGATCTTCGTCACTGACGCCACAGCTAAAAAGATAGCAGCCACAATTCCCAATATTGCTGCGATAGCTAAACCTTCTCGCGTCAGTACTGCCTGATCCTGAGCATTCTGTCGATCATTATCGAGCTGATCCATCCAACGGTTCATCAGCTGTGATCCACGCCGGTTGAGTGCATTAAGTTTAGGGTAGAAATCCTCTATAATATACTGAGCAATACGATTGTTCTCATGGTTTCGAATAATCCCTTTGAGGGTCAACCAAGCCACATTGACGCTGTCCATGGCATTTTCATACTCATTATTGAGAAGATGACGGCCACCCATGTCTCTAGCTCTTTCCGACTCTGAATAAGCCTTCCAATGGACTTCTGACGCAGCAACAGCCTCGTCCACAACATCGATTACTTCAGATCCCTCGACTGTCTTAGTAAGCAAACGGTGGATAGAGGTGCGGATGATGCCGTCATAGATGTCTTGTATCACCTGCAGCTTGCTCATGGAACGAAACAAATCACTGTAGAAGTGATCGAGAGTTGCCTGCGTCTGATAGGCACTCCGCATCCCCAACCCAGCAACAAGAATCAGAAAAGCCGTGACAACACAGAAGGAAAAGAGAAACTGAAAGCGTATCGATTGGTTCTTAAACATGCGTTCTGCCCTATGAAGAAAAATCTATACCTGCTCCCGTCATATCAAAATATGAATGCAAAGGGAAGTTAGAAAGAGAGTAACAGATATAATTATGGAGCTACTTTGCCGATGCCGAAGATATCGTCATCATTGAAGTGAGAGGCGGACTCTTGTTCATCGAGGTAATCTTGTGCTCCTTGGAGCAGGTAAGACACCAGAGTGGTGTCTCCTTCATAGGACATTTGAACTTGCATCGTGCCGTCTAAGGCAGGCTTTTCACAGGTAATTAAAACATAACAGGCACCATCTTTAGCTAACTTCTTGCGAAGCGCCGTATGTAGATCGACCTTCATTACCTTCACCACCCCTTATCTGTGTATTGGCACCTGTATAACCTGACGTTATCCATCGCACCATTTTAGTTAAAGCCAAAAAAAAGGGATTGTCACCTTCCCCTGGCTGTAACCGTTTGCGAAATGAAAATCCGAGCCCTTGTGCATTAAGCTATGTATGCAGGAGACTTGAGAATAGGAATTTACTACCACAGAGTGCACAGAGAACACAGAGAGGGGAATGAAAAAATAAACACCACATTTTCCTATCCTTTCTCTGTGTTCTCTGTGCACTCTGTGGTGAAAATTTCAGCAGGAATGCCTGTAAAACTGCAATTCAGAATGTTTCTTTTTTCATCATTCCTATCAATCTATCATTCGCATCATGGTTCTTTCCGTTGGGCGAGAATTTCTATTGTGTACAGTTGCCATGTTGACGAAAATGATCCAGGTGGGTTCGAATGCCGACGAGGGGCTGGGACACGCACAAGGGCTCATGCTCGGATTTTCACCCCGCAAACGGTTACAGCGGACGATAGGACCAATATAATGGGCTCAATAACAACCTACCTGCCATGGCTAACTTGGATCGATAGCCAATGCGACCGCATGATCGCCTTAGTACAAGAGCTCGCACAGATCAATTCAGGCTCCTATCATCAAGCCGGCATAGACCGGATGCGGGCAGCTCTGAGAACTCATTTCTCCCCTATAGCTGATAGCGTCCTTGACGTCGCCATGGCTCCGCGCATGTCGATCGATCAGGCGGGCAACACTCAATCGGCGCCAACACCAAATGGTCTCTCCGTCCGGAACAGGCCATCAGCACCTATCCAGCTGTTACTTAATGGCCATATGGATACCGTATTTGGTCCTGAAAGTCCGTTTCAAAGCTGTCGTTTTCTCTCACCCGATCGCCTGAATGGCCCAGGAGTCGCCGACTTAAAAGGTGGGCTTGTGATCATGCTGATCGCACTAGAAGCCCTAGAACGTTCACCTTGGAAAGAAAAGATTGGTTGGGAAGCTTTCTTCAATCCCGATGAAGAAATTGGCTCAGTAGGGTCCACGCCTTACCTACAAGAACGCGCTCCACACTATGATGTAGGCATTATCGTAGAACCACAGTTCTCTGATGGCGCCTTTGTCAGTGCGCGTAAAGGTTCAACAGCTTTTGCACTAGTCTCTAGAGGTAAGAGCGCGCATGCAGGACGCGACTTTCATCAAGGAGTCAATGCCATTGCAGCGTTGGCACTGCCCCTTCAGCATTTGCATGCTATTAATTCGCCAGGGGCCAGCACAACGCTTAACATTGGAATGATCAGAGGTGGCACCGCTTCAAACATCGTGCCAGACCTAGCCATTGTCCACTTTGGCATACGAGCCTCAACCGAAGAAGAGCTACTCACTACTAAAGATAGCATCTACCGCATCATAGAAGAGGCAAACACACAAGGGGCTGATTTACAACTCTATCAACTTTCTGACCGCTGCCCTAAACCCTTTGACACAGCGACGCAACAACTGTTCAACGAAGTGAAAGTGTGCGCTGATCTTCTTGGTATTCCGATGTCGTGGCGCGAATCGGGCGGTGTATGCGACGGCAATACTTTAGCTGCGATGGGATTGCCCACCATTGACTCAATGGGTGCTGCTGGTGGTAAGATCCACACTGAAGAAGAGTACATTGAAATAGGTCAACTGACAGAGCGCGCTAAACACCTAGCGTTGTTGCTATTAAGAATTGCTTCCGGAGAGCATCAAATCGCGTTTAGAGGATAGTGCCATGACACAACTGTGTGCTGCCTCCTTAGCCAATGACCCCCGCATCGCGCAAGCCATTGCCCTCTTGAAGGCCGCGGTGCGAGAGCATCAAGCCAGCATCTCGGCGATACGTCCTCCGGTCAGTGAGTTAGTCACCACCTATCGCGCGATGATTGAAGAGCTTAGCGAGTTGCGCGGCGGGAAGCTCTATTATCCCTTTCTTGGAAGCGGCATTGGCAACGGTACTTTAGTAGAATTATTAGATGGCAGTGTCAAATATGACTTCATCAGCGGCATCGGCGTCCACTACTTGGGCCACAGCCACCCCGATCTCATTACTGCAGGTATACAGGCCGCCATCTCGGACACCGTGATGCAAGGCAATCTGCAGCAAAACGGCGATAGCCTACAACTTTGCCAAACACTCGTGCAAGCCGCTGGCATGTCCCACTGCCTCCTGACCAACAGTGGAGCCATGGCCAATGAAAATGCGCTGAAATTAGCACTCCAACGCCTTCACCCCGCAAGCCGAATACTAGCCTTTTCACATTGTTTTTCGGGACGCACATGGTCCCTATCACAGATTACCGACAAGCCACTCTACCGCCAGGGGTTGCCCTCTACGATCTTTGTCGATTATGTTCCCTTCTTCAATGCCAAAGACCCCGAAGGCAGTACCGCGGCAGCTGTCAATACACTAAAAGAGCATCTAGCCCGCTACCCTAGACAACACGCTGTGATGTTCTTCGAGCTAGTACAAGGAGAAGGCGGTTTCCACCCCGGTTCCAAGGAGTTTTTTACTCAGTTAATGACACTATGCCGTGAAAATGGCGTGGCTGTTCTCGCTGACGAAGTCCAAACCTTTGGACGCCTACCCAAGCTCTTTGCCTACCAGTATTTTGGCGTACAAGACTTCGTAGATATCGTGACGATAGGAAAGCTATCACAGGTGTGCGCAACCCTCTTTACCAAGGACTTCTATCCTAAAGCAGGGCTGCTAAGCCAAACCTACACCGCCAGCACAAGCGCCATTCGGGCCAGCAGCGTCATCTTACACCATCTGCTAAAAGAACATTATCTTGGCGAGGACGGCAAGATCGCACGCATCGGCAGCTACTTCACTCGCCGCCTGATGGAGATAGAACAACGCCACCCAACGCTTATCCAGGGACCTTATGGCATCGGAGCTATGATAGCCTTTACACCTCTTGGAGGCGATCACGAACATGTCACACGCTTTGTGCATGCGCTCTTTCAAGCCGGAGTCATCAGCTTCATCGCTGGAAGCAACCCCACACGCGTACGCTTCCTGATCCCTGTCGGCGCCGTTACGGAACAGGATATCGATATCGTCTGTACGATCATCGAACAAGTGTTAATAGACGTAGCAAATAGTGAACCAAGGGCAGGATCATGACAGTCATCCGCCCCATTAGAGAAAGTGACTTCCACGCCTTTCAGAAGTTTGCGATGACGGCAGGAGCAGGGGTAACCAGTCTGCCGCGTGATCCAGCATTGCTTAAGGAGAAGATCCGTCGCTCTATCGCCTCCTTTCATACGCAGGACCCCCATCGAGAAGGACTCTATGTCTTCGTACTTGAAGACATCGCTACGGGTGAATTGGGTGGTACTTGTGCTATCGATGCCAAGACACAGGGTTCTGAGGATGGCTATCTCTTTCGAGTTGAAGAGCTATTACCAACGCGGTTGAATTTCCCCACACCAAAACACATGCGAATTCTTCAGCCCATACAACTCAAAAACTACGCCTCTGAAATAGGCGGCCTTTATCTCCTCCCTAAGTACCGCAGCGGTGGACTTGGTCGCTTACTATCGTTAAGCCGCTTTCTCTTCATCGCCACTTTCCGGGAACGCCTCCATCCAATCATCATAGCCGAAATGCGCGGCCGCATCGCTAAAAATGGACATAGTCCCTTTTGGGATGCTGTTGGGAGACACTTCGTCGACCTTCCTTTCAACAGAATATTAGCTGAAGTGGCGCATGATCACAGCCTGATTCCCAAGATCATGCCACAATTTCCCATCTACGTTTCCATGATGCCCCTAGCGGCTCAGCGTTGCATCGGCAAAACACATAAGAACACCGCTGCAGCTCTATCCATGTTGATGGCTGAAGGATTTCAACCCACCGGTGAAGTAGACATCCTAGCGGCCGGCCCTAGGCTTGCGACACCGGCATCGCAAATCCGTACCGTAGCCGAAAGCCGCGTTGCGGTTGTTGCCTCGATACAATCGCAGCCCATCACAGGCCCTAGCTATCTCATGAGCAACGAAAACATCAACTTTAGATGTACCTATGGTACTTTGATTCAACACCCGGATGGCACTACCATTACCCTCCATCGCGACACAGCAGCTATCTTGCATGTGCATGAAGGCGATCCCATCCGCTACGTCGTCCCTCCTACACGTCAGCACCTACAAGGCACCTAACTATGACCGTTCGCGGATGTCACTACATCGAAGGGCGTTGGAAACATGGTTGTGGGCAGCCTTTCATCTCAACTAATCCTTGTAACAACGAGGTTGTCTGGAGCGGTAACAGCGCAGGACCTAAAGATGTCGACCTAGCGGTCCGAGCAGCCAGGATCGCAACGCCGCAGTGGGCAGCGAAACCCCTAGAAGAACGTATTCAATTTCTGCGCATTTTCGCTGCTCAGCTCAGGCAAAACCAGACACAACTTACCGAAGCCATCGCTATCGAAACTGGTAAGCCGCTTTGGGAAGCTGGCAGTGAAGTGGGCGCGATGATTGGTAAAGTAGACATTTCGATTGACGCCTACCGCGAACGCTGTGCAGAAAGACGCGAAGCCCATCATGCCACACACCATAAGCCTCATGGCGTCGTCGCTGTCTTCGGCCCCTTTAACTTCCCCGGGCATCTGCCCAACGGGCATATCGTTCCAGCTCTGCTGGCAGGCAATACCGTCGTCTTCAAGCCCAGTGAGCTGTCACCACTCGTCGCCGAATATACTGTAGCACTATGGCATGAAGCTGGACTGCCGCCAGGAGTCCTTAACCTCATTCAAGGAGGCCGTGACACCGGACAATCGTTGGCAGAGCATCCACAAATCGATGGTCTCTTCTTTACAGGCAGCGCCAAGACAGGGCTCTACCTCTCCAAGGTTTTCAGCGCCGCTCCTAACAAGATCCTCGCACTTGAAATGGGCGGGAACACCCCCCTCATCGTGACGCAGGTTGCTGACATCAAGGCTGCCGCATACCTGGCCATTCTATCAGCCTTCTTGACATCGGGACAGCGCTGTACCTGCGCACGCCGCCTCATCATTCCAATAGGAGAGATAGGTGATCGGTTCCTACAGGAACTCTGCCTGATGGCCTCTCAGATCCTTGTAGGCTGCTATAATGACGAACCACAGCCCATGATGGGCCCCGTTATCACGGCAGCAGCGGCTAAGCAGCTACTCACGGCTCAAGAGCATCTCCTGCGCGATGGAGCCACCAGCTTACTACCCATGACACCACTCCCGCTTAGCGATGCCTTCCTAAGCCCTGGCA
>CAMFKD010000072.1 GCA_945957095.1 uncultured Chlamydiae bacterium | reverse complement strand
CCATTTTGCCCTCTTTTATTTGGGCCCCCCTGTGTGGCCTTATTTGCCCGACCCAAAAAATTTTGGGGGGTGCCCCCACACCTTGTCGTGCAACCACCAATCTTTTTTGGCTACGGCAAAATCTTCCCACTCTGGCTGACCAAATTCAAAGAGGGCAATCTGCGCTGAGCGGCGGGATGACAGAATTGTTCCTAGCCAGTTGACGATATCGAGGATATCCATACGTGTGAGGAGCTGATCAGCGCGGTTAGAAAGCACCTGAGCAATCGCTTTAAAGGCTTTAGCAATCTGTTCGTCACCGCTAGAAATCCATCCATACCCTTTTAAACGTGTGCCTGCAGGGCGAATTTCGGAGAAATCCAATACCAACGTCTTGGCGGGAAACTTACCTGCTACCAGCTTACCCACCGCTTTAGCCCAGGCAATGGCGGAGTCGCCCACTTTAATGGTCCAAGTCTTCGTATCGGGATCGTAAGTTTCGATGTTATGCTCCACTCCTCCTCTGCCGTTGCGATTGGAACGGACCACTTGGATATCGGTGAGTGGGCGGCGGAAACCATTCAAAGTGCCTGTAATGGGTTTGAAACCGACTCCACATCCTTGAAGCAATAGCCACAGCGTATCCACAACGTCATAGACCGTTTCGACATGGGTGAAAGCGCAGTTGAACATACAAGACTCGCGCTTGCGGCTTAGCTCAGTACCACCCAGCCAAAGCGTACGACCAGCCGGCGCTATGCGGCGCTGAAGGATCAGCTGACGCACTTCTTCCAACTCATGCAGCTCCCGCTCATTAAGCTCACGGCTCAGAGAGCGCTCCCACAGCCAGCGCTGGTGGTTGACCACCCGGTCTACTACCTGATCCCAACTTTCTAACAGGGACTCGCCCTCCCTAATTGGACGGTGATAAGTACGCAGTGCTGTTGCTAAAGCTCGCGATGTAGGCTTGGTCATGAACGTCTTCCCATGGGTGAAATTATTACGGCTTAGGTTTCTCTGGCATACAACAGGTTGTATCTACTGAGTGGTGCCACTACAACCTGTTGTGTTTAGCGAAGACACGGGTATCCCATTTTCTTCCGAAAAAGTCAATGAAAGACCGCATCAAAAACGCGAAAAAGTGGCGAGATGTTAACTGTCAGGACTTTCAGACAGCACGCTTTTCAAGCGCGCGCAGCAATTCTTTACGATGAGGGTCACCAACTTCAACAATTGCATCGGCTGCTTTGTTGTTGCGGGCATCCAGAATAGCCTGTAGAGCCTGTTCTTCCCATTCATAATCTAGGCGTCGGTAAAAATCCACACAGATACTCAGTAACTCTTGAAAGTCTGTTTCCTGCCTAATTCTAGGCAGCACCTGTTCCACTAAAGCGACAAACAGAGCGCGCTCTCCTCCCAGCACCATAAAGGCTAGGATTTCGAGGCTAAACTCCAGATCAGAATCCTCAGCCACATCCTCGATCAATTTGGCAAATAAGGCATTGGCTGCTACAGGATCCCTTTCAACAAGGATGCGTGCCCGCAGAAAGTCGAACCACTTCTTATCAGGAATATAGTTGTAAAGACCATCAACCAGTTCAACGGCATACGAGAGGTTATCATCGTCGAGCAGGTCGGAGATAAAGTCGTACAGAAATCCATCGATGCTATTCGCACACCCATCAGAGACGGCCTCAAAGACATCGACGGGGTCGACGCCTTGATCTGCATTTTCGTCCAGCACCTCTTGAAGGTCTGCCAACGCATCCTCAATGGCTTCTGGGCTTTCGATATCGTCCTGATCGTAGAGGTTAATCTGATGATCGAGCTCATCGCAGAAAACGGAAAGGCAGAGGCGCTCTGGCAAGGTGCGGCGCCATAACTCAAAGATAACCAAGTAGGCCTTGTCCTGGGAGGAGACATCCAAGTCATCGCGCTCGGCGAGAAGATGGTCGGTCAAGTCTTCGGGCGAATCACATTCATCCGCAAAGCCTAAAAAGCTGTTACGATCAAGCGGCAACTCCAGATCTGCCAACCGCTGAAACAATGCCTCTAAAGACAGAGAGCGATAGTCCTCTATCTGCCAAGGCTCTGCCTCGGTACTAGAGTCCATCAGCCAGTTTTGACGGAGCGAGTTATAAAGAGCGCGTCGTTGAATCTGCATAGTCTCTCAATCTGCCGAAAGGGCACGGGTCAGTTGAGACGACTATAGCAGATCGATCCTTCCGAAGAAAGGCCAAAATAGGAAGGGAGTCAGGAGGCAGGTGGCTAACCATTAAAAGCAATTTTTAAATACATCAGATGGTGAAGATGCGGCTTGTTTGCCATCTGATGTATTTAAGAAATTGATTTAATAGTTAGCCACCTGTCTCCGAGCTTCTGTTCAAAAAAGGCAGGCCACCTTTATAATGGATGTTTTATCTCGGAGGGAAGGAGCAGTATGCAAGATGGGGAACTCTATTGGATCAAGAGGTGGGGTGAAGGTTACTTCGATGTCAATGCTGACGGCAACGTCATAGTACGGCCTAGGCGAAATAGCCACCAGGGTGATCTCTATGCGTTAGTGAAGTCGTTGGTAGAGAAAGGGATTGAGCCGCCCATCCTCATCCGTTTCAATGGCATCATCGAAGACCGCATCAAAGGTCTTAGCCATGCCTTCAGCAGCGCCATCCAGGAGTTTGACTACCGCGGTAGCCACCGCATCGCTTTTCCGATCAAAGTCAATCCGCAAAAGCATGTCGTTGAAATTGTTCAAGAGGCAGGTAGAGAGTTCCACATTGGTCTAGAGGTTGGCAGTAAACCGGAACTAATCGCTGCTTTGATGCTCGACCACGCCCCGCAAGGCGTCTTACTCTGCAATGGATACAAAGATGCGGAATATATCTCCTTAGCCTTGACATCGATCAAACTAGGAAGACGCACCCTCATCATCATTGAACAGACATACGAGCTTAACCTATTATTAAAAGTCGCTGAAGAGCTTGGTGTGGAAGCTGAAATTGGCTTCCGCATGAAGCTGTCGCATAAAGGGACCGGACGTTGGAACTCTTCCGGAGGCGAACAGTCCAAATTTGGCCTGTTCACCCATGAGATCGTCGCCTGTTTAGAACAGTTGGAAGCCGCTGGTAAGACCCATTGGGTGAAACTGCTCCACTTTCACATTGGAAGCCAAATCACCACCATCGAATCGATCAAAAAGGCGCTGAAAGAAGGCGCTCGTATGTACAGTGAACTAGCAGCGCAGTATCCTTCGCTCTGCTTCTTTGACGTCGGCGGCGGTCTCGCTGTCGACTACGATGGTTCTAAGAGCACTGCCGACTCTTCGATGAACTATACGGTTCAAGAATATGCTCGCGATGTCATCAGTGCCATCGGTGAAGCTTGTTTAGAAGCTGGCATCGACGATCCTATCGTCATCACAGAGTCAGGCCGTTCGATTGCCAGCCATCACGCTGTTTTGATCACCGAAGTGATCGACGTCACGACGACGCCCAAGGTCACAGAGCAGCTGCCCCCTCCTCCTACCGAAAACGAGATTGTGGCCACGCTAATCACCCTACATGATGAGCTAGCGCTGTCTAACTGCCGCGAGACCTTCCATGACGTCATGGAATTCAAAGAGCGCATTCTGGAGGAATTCGTCCATGGCAAACTGAAACTAGCAGAACGTGCCTACGCTGAGAGAGTTGTACAGCTTTTGCTGTCGAAGATACGCCACCTCTATCACCAGTTGCCCGATGTCCCAGAAGAGATCGAGATCTTAGACAAGCTGCTACTGGAAACCTATTTTTGCAACTTCTCCGTCTTCCAGTCGTTACCCGATTCCTGGGCCATAGGTCAACTCTTTCCGATCATGCCTATCCACCGCTTGCATGAGAAGGCTACCCATCAGGCTGTTCTAGCCGATCTCAGCTGCGACAGCGATGGCAAAATCGACTGCTTCATCGGACGCCGCAATCCAAGCAGTTACTTAAGGTTACATGAGTATGGAACAGGACCCTATTATGTCGGCATTTTCCTCGTCGGTGCTTACCAGGAGATCCTCGGTGGCTTACACAACCTCTTCGGCGATACCAATGTTGTCCATGCTGACCTAGATGAAGAGGGCGAGTGGGATCTCTCAGGCTTAGTCGAAGGTAATACCATCGAGGAGGTCCTCAGCTATGTCGAATATCATAGCGAAAAGCTGCTGAGTCATCTCCATCTGCAAATCGAGAAATCGCTAAAGCTTGGACGCATCACTCCTGCTGAGTCGGCACAGGTCAAAAAGCGCTTTAAGCATGCGTTAGAAAGCTATACTTATTTGGTAGTATGATGAAAGAAAAACACCCTATTGGCCAAGGCCATGGTATCGCCGGCAGATTTGGAGGTCTTCCAGACCCCTACGGCTCTGAAGAACAGGCACAGATTGTCGTCCTTCCTGTACCCTTCGATAAGACGACCACATATCAGAAAGGTAGTGACCGCGGTCCTGCGGCCCTCATCGAGGCTTCTCGAAACATGGAACTCTACGACATCGAGACGGAATCGGAAGTCTACTTGAAAGGTATTTATACCGCGCCAGCCATCCAAGAACAGACATCTGAAAAGATGCTGGAAGCAACATACCACCAAACCAAGCAGTTCTTGGATAAAGGCAAATTTGTCGTCACGATTGGTGGTGAACATGCCATCTCTTACGCCCCTATCCGCGCTCATGCTGAACACTATGAAAAGCTCACTGTATTGCAATTTGACGCTCATGCTGACTTACAAGAGGCGTATGAAGGCAATCCTTGGAGCCACGCTTCTGTGATGGCAAGGGTCAAGGAGCTGCCCAATGTCACTAAGATCATCTCAGTAGGCATCAGAAGCATGAGCAGTGAAGAAGTGCCCAATCTAGATAAAGCCAACACTTTCTTCGCACATGCATTAGATGGAGAAGGTAGATGGATAGACGAGGTGCTAGCGCGCCTATCCGGCCCCATCTACATCACCTTTGACTTAGACGCTTTCGACAGTTCGCTGATGCCCTCGACAGGGACACCAGAACCAGGAGGGCTTTTATGGAACCAGGCGTTAGGACTGCTCAGACGCGTTGCTGCAGAGCAGAAAATCGTCGGCTTTGACATCATCGAGCTGCTGCCGATGTCCGGTAATGCAGCCCCTGACTACTTGGCAGCTAAGTTGCTGTACAAACTCCTCAGTTATCGATTTCATCCAAACAGGTTGTAGCTATATGAAGATCCGCGACTTTATGAGAAGGCACTTTAAACACTTTAACGCCGCCGTGTGCGTCGATGCCGCTGAAGGATGGTGCAACCTTCTTAATAGCGGAGGTAAGATGCTAGTCACATTGGCAGGTGCCATGTCGACAGCGGAGCTGGGAATATCGCTAGCTGAGATGATCCGACAGGACAAGGTACACGCCATCTCCTGTACGGGAGCCAACCTAGAAGAAGACATCTTCAATCTTATTGCCCACACTCACTACGAACGCATTCCTCACTACCGTTCTCTTAGCAAAGAAGATGAGACAGCGCTGCTCAACAAAGGAATGAACCGCGTCACCGACACGTGCATTCCCGAAGACACCGCCATTAGACGTATTGAAACCGAAATATTGACACTCTGGCAAAAAGCCGATAGAGCAGGTAAGAGCTACTTCCCATACGAATTCATGTATCAATTGCTCGACCTCCCTTCTATCCAGCAATCGTTCGAAATCAATCCTAAAGACTCTTGGCTTCTCGCCGCTAAAGAAAAAAACCTCCCCATCATCACTCCAGGATGGGAAGACTCCACCCTTGCTAACATCTTCGTGTCACACGTAGTCGTTAAAGATCTCACACGCTTCGATATCGTGAAGTCAGGCGTGGAACAGATGGCCTTTTTCATCGACTGGTACCGTTCTCTTTCGGCGCATAGCCCGATCGGTTTTTTCCAGATTGGCGGTGGCATTGCTGGCGACTTCCCCATCTGCGCCGTACCGCTGCTACGGCAAGATCTAGAGGAAGATGTGCCGCACTGGAGTTACTTCTGCCAAATCAGCGACAGCATCACATCTTTCGGTTCCTACAGCGGTGCTGTGCCAAGCGAAAAGATCACCTGGGGTAAGATTAATGAAGAGACCCCTAGCTTCGTCATCGAATCCGATGCCTCTATCGTCGCTCCCCTCATCTTCCAATATGTCTTGGAAGGGTAGGGGTAGGGGAAAGGGAAGGGAGACAGGAACCGGAAAAGAAAACTAAACGTGCGTTTGTTAACAGCCTCATTGTACGCTCAGATTAACGCAAAGACTGCAAAGGGTACATGTTCACCTTCCCTCCTAAATGATTCTGATGACATCGCTAGGGACATAACCGACTTTGCCGTCGGGCGCGACTACTTTAAGCCAGGTGCCGCTGTCGATAGCTTTTTCCACTTTGACTTCTGTGCCTGGTGCGAAAGGTTCATCGCGGACCAATGCATAGTCCTCGCGTGGGCCATGATAGAGACCAAATGCTTTGACGATGACAGCATCAACAGGGGCGAAGTAGTGAAAGTAGAGCATGCTGCTGAGCAAGATAGCCGCAGCCACGGAGACGATAGCCGTCAGAATCTTCATGATTTCTGAGCATTTCCAGAGCCACAAGGATCCGAAGATCGCCAATAAAGCACAGAGAGCGATAAAGAGCTTCACACGCTCTGACTGTGATAACTTCAGGTGCCAGAAGAAAAGAATATTTTTCACCTTGCTCTCCGGTTCGAGAGGAAGATTCTGCTGTGCTCGCGCGAGCGCGAGGTGAAACTGGATGCGGTCATCGCGTGGTAAAAGCCGCTGGGCACGCAGATAGTAAAGGATAGCCCATCCATACTGCTCAAGCTGAAAATAGGTATTGCCAATGTTGTAGTAGAGCTTACCATCACCTGGTTCCCCTTCCAACTGGCTATAGAGACGCAAAGCTCTGTTGAAATCTTGCTCTTTAGCCCCGACTGTCGTGGCAACTTCCCCAGCGTGATAAGCATCATAAGCACGATCCAGATGGTCTGTTAGGGCATCGGAAGACCCTACTGCATCACCTAATAATGGAGTGCTCCACACCAGCAGTACTAGCAAAACCCTTCTCAGCACCATGACAACATTACCCTCTTCCATAGCGCACAGTTCGATACAGCTGTTTGGCAGACTTCAATACATCGCGTGGTACAAAAACATCGACGCCACTGTAACGCTTACTAGACATGTCGATGAGGAAGTCCCTCACCTGCCCGATGAGGCCATCGTGAGAGAGCTCTTCAGGAGTCGCGGGTTTCTTCACATACCATCCCTTTTCCACCATGAGAAGCAGGAAGGCTTCTTCAATCCAAGAAGCCATCTTGGCAGGGTCGTGCTTACATTGAGCTGCAAGGGATAGGTAATCTTCGCTGCGCATGACTTTGGGTGCCACCGGACGCCGTCCATACCACTGCAACGCCGCTGCCTGCAGCAAAAACAACGTTGCAACAGTGCATAGAGCCACCCAGACATAATTCATCGTCCAGGGTGATGTCACGAGATCTTTGTCAGTCAACCTGTAGACACTGGCGATCTTTACTTCCGACGGCTTGCCCAGCCAGATACGCCAATCGACACCGGTTACTTGTGAACGGTTTTGGATTAAACCAGGGCTCTGGTCTTCTTTAGGCCCATACTTCTGTACCTGCTCTTCAGGTTTTCCAGAACGCATCTCAGGCTTCATAGAAACGAGCGGCTTGACAGTGATTGGCAAAGGGTCTGTGTGCAACACCTTATATTGACGGCTTTGAGGGTCGAAGTAGGCAAACTCAATAGGAGGGACTTCCGTAATCTTAGCGGACAACGGGCGCAGGTTCAGGATAAACTCTTTCGATGCGACATCACGTTGCTCAAAAGGGGGGTAGTCGCCGATGTGGAAGAAACCGGCGAAACCGGGCTGACAAGAAACGTCAGGCATGATCAGGTCCTCAGGATCTTTACCACCGGTCACTCTGACGCCTACTTCTAGTTTCTCACCCATATCCAGCTGAGCAGGGGTGAGTAAGCGTGTCTTAATGGCATAGTCTCCGACAGCACCAGTGAAAGAGGCTGGCTTATCCTTTTCTGGGAACGCCGCTACTTCAACGTTAATGGCGGGAGCTATGGCTTTCAGCCGCTGTTTGTCATACTTGCGCTGCCCTCGGCTGTCCTCTTCATAAGCAACACCTTCCATGTAGGAAGGGCCAAAAGACCACGCCCCTGGGCGTATTGCCCGCACCTCTTGGCGAATCTCTTGGATGGTATAGTTCCCTGACTGGCTATCTTTGATTTCTTTGTTGCCGACCTTCTGAAACCCTTCTGCTTCTAGCAGGGGTAAATGCTCTTCAGTCAATTCGATGTTGCGGTTGTAATAGATGCGATAAGTAAAAACGGCGTGCTGACCCGGGTAAAAGGGCTGTTCTCCCTCTACGAATGCTTCGATTTCCAAAGCTTTGCTCGCTTGAGCAATGGTGACTTCATAGGTTGCCGGAACGGAACGTGCTCTCTGTCCATCGACGACAACACTGATGGCAGGCAAGATGTAGAGGCCCTTCGCCTTGCCGGGAAGCTGAAAGCGATACACCGATACCATCGTATCAGGGTCTATGCTATGATCAAGACGTATCTCATCAGCTGTCGGCTTGCGCTCTTGAACAAATTCTACTTCAAACGGCTTTTTCTCCATTTCGAAGCTCTTGACGTTAATCTTAGCACCAGGAGCATGGAAGACGGAGACCTTGCCTTCTAAGCGGCGGTACTCACCAGTGCGTGCAGAATCCATCTCTGCCGACACTTTAGCAGATGTGGCAAAGAGCCCAAGAGGCGGCACAAGCACAAAGAACGCAAGTAGAAGGTAGCGCAAGCTTACCACGGTTTCTCACCTCCGGTCTGGGTGACAGGGGGAGTGGGGCGGACATTGCGGTCCTCTCTGTCCATCTGTTGCAGCAACTTTAGAGTATCCTCCATGGAGGGATTAAGGGTAGGCGCACCTGCCGCCTGTTCCGATGGCGGCATCTTAGCTTCCGCTGACTTGTTGGCTGGTGGGCTACTTTTCTTTTCTCTTAGCAGTTCTAAAGCTTTAAGCCATTTCCTGTAAGCTACTTTTTGGTCTTTGAGCACAGAAGAAAGCGATGTCGCTGCGTGAGCCAGGTTTGTCGTAGCGCTGTCCGCTGCCGCCTCTCCTAGAAAATAGAGGGGAAGCGCCTCATTCCAAGGAAAACGCTGACAGGTCATGTCGTCATGCCCCATCGCGTGAAAAGCTTGACGCTGATGCTGCAACACGGTGCGTACAAAGGGCGCGGACCAGCGCTCTGCTTGCTTCTGCGCCAAGCGCATCGCCTCGTGCAGCGCCTTGGCGTAGGGTGAAGAAGGTTGCCGCTGCTGCTCAGGCAATTCCATCACCTCAGATACCAACTGCATAGCGTGACGCTGTTCATCCAAGGCGTAGGTTAAGAGCATTTCAGGCGACGCCATCGGCACATCAAAGCTGCGTTTGCGCGCCTCGACGAGCCAATAGACGGCTTCCTGAAAAAAAATGCGAGCAACGGCGTCTTGCTGCACCTTGAGAGCTTCAACGCCTGCGAGATGGTCGGTCATGGCCAAGCCTACAGTTTCAGTGAGTGACGGCAGAGCTATTCCCGCTATCTTACCGGCTTCGGGCAATTCCATAAAATGCTTTAGTTGCCCCAATGCTTCGGTGAGATCAGAAAAAGTCTGGAGAACCAGGTGGCGATGTGCCAGCGCTAGCTCATAGCGCACCGTTACCTCCGCGAGCTTTTGCTGCAACTCTTCGATCGGCGTCAGGTTCTTAGAAGTATCGCTCTCCAAACCAGCACTGAGATTGAGAAGCTCGCGCAAGCGGCTAGTGCTGTTGCGTAACCTGTCTCTTATACACATCTGACGCTGCCG
>CAMFKD010000071.1 GCA_945957095.1 uncultured Chlamydiae bacterium | reverse complement strand
CCGATGTCGCAAAGCGTCCGCCATCCAATGGCACGAGAGGACGCAGGTCTGGCGGAATAACGGGAATGGCGGACATGACCATCCAACCAGGGTTATTACCAGAGGTGACAAAGCCTTCGACAATCTTCAAACGTTTGGCAAGCTTCATGCGCGCTTGCTGCGACTTAGTCTTACGCAGCTTGTCTTTGAGGTCTAGAAGAAGACCTGGAAGGTCTTCGCTTTGCAGGAGGTCGCGGATCGCGTCGCCCCCCATCTTGGCAACGAAGGCATCGCGGCCCCACTTCTCTTGTGCTTCACGCAGTTCTTGGTCGTTGAGGAGTTGCTTCTTTTCCAGATCGGTCTGACCTGCTTCTGTAACGACGTACTCTTCGTAGTAGATGACTCTTTCGAGGTCCGTTGAAGACATACCTAAGACGTTACCGATGCGCGATGGCATCGTTTTGAAAAACCAGATGTGAACGACGGGCACCGCGAGGTCGATGTGTGCCATGCGCTGACGACGTACTTTCGATAGTGTGACTTCGACGCCGCAACGGTCGCAAACGATCCCTTTGTGCTTAATCTTCTTGTATTTCCCGCAGGCACACTCCCAGTCCTTGGTAGGGCCGAAGATTTTCTCGCAGAAGAGACCACCCTTCTCTGGCTTAAAGGTGCGGTAGTTGATGGTCTCGGGTTTCTTGATTTCGCCGCGCGACCACTTGTTGCGAATCACATCATCCGAAGCGATACGGATAGAGATCTGATCGAACTGAGAACTTTCCTGATCTTCACGATCGTACATGCTATCTCCTGCCAAAAAAGCTTTTTTAAAGCTACCTCTTGAGGCCTAATCTGTCTATGCAAGGCGATGGCGGCCTCCTGTTATCCAGCCTTTGCCACCG
This sequence comes from uncultured Chlamydiae bacterium, assembly GCA_945957095.1. GTDB lineage: Bacteria > Chlamydiota > Chlamydiia > Chlamydiales > JAJFMA01 > CAMFKD01. Next base: position 9,126 of record CAMFKD010000071.1, on the reverse strand, counting down.
CCTTATCAGTACATCTAAGGCTATAAGCCTTGTTCCGCGGTTTCGATGTTCTCAGCGCGTACATCGAGACCAAGTCCTTGCATCTCTTTAATGAGAACGTTGAAGGACTCTGGTGTGCCGGTGCGTAGGAGGTTTTCCCCTTTAACAATGGACTCGTAGATACGTGTTCTACCTGCGACGTCGTCGGACTTAACGGTTAGGATCTCCTGCAACAGGTGTGCAGCGCCATACGCTTCCGCAGCCCATACTTCCATCTCACCGAAGCGCTGACCCCCCATCTGTGCTTTACCACCGAGGGGTTGCTGCGTGACGAGAGAGTAAGGACCAACGGCACGGGCGTGGATCTTGTCAGCGACAAGGTGCATCAGCTTCAACATATAGATGTAGCCGACGACAACGCGCCCTTCAAAGCGATCGCCTGAGCAGCCGTCATAGAGGTAGAATTTACCATCTTCGGGCAGCCCTTGCTCTCGCATCATCCGCCAGACTTCGTCTTCTGGGAAACCTTCGAAAACGGGGCTCTTGATCCAGATGCCGGCTTTCTTAGCGGCAAAACCAAGGTGCGTTTCGAAAAGCTGACCCATGTTCATACGTGAAGGTACGCCAAGCGGGTTGAGAATGATCTCAATGGCTTGACCATCATCCAAGAAAGGCATATCGGCTTCGGGGACCAGCTTAGAGACAACGCCTTTGTTACCGTGTCGTCCTGCCATCTTGTCACCGACCTGCAGCTTACGCTTGGAGGCGACGTAAACCTTCACTTGGCGGATGACGCCTGGATCAAGGTCTGTGTCGCCCTTGCGCATCGCCTCAAGCTCTGTCCTGTACTGCGTCTCACAGGTCTGTGAAGCCACTTCGAAGTCATGCAAGATCTTCTTGAGCATGCGGTAAGTGTCGTTATTGGGAACGAGCAAGTCCTCGACATGCTCTGCTTCTAGCAACTCAATGAGCTCTTGGGTGATGACCTCACCTTCTTCCACCAAGACCTCAGCGGTACGGCGGTGGACGATGGTGCCTGGTGCCTTTTCATTGAGGAGCAGGGCGCCGAGTCTTTCACGTTTGTCACGCTCGTATTCGGCTTTAAGCGCTTTGTATTCGCGCTGGATGTCCTTGATTCTCCCCGCTTCTTCGACAAGTTCTTCGTCTGTTTTGGAGAGTCGGTCGCGGCGGCTGAAGACTTTGACGTCCATGACGACACCTTCAGTACCCGTGGGAACTGTCAGCGAGGCGTCTTTGACATCAGCAGCTTTCTCACCGAAGATAGCTCTTAGGAGTCTCTCTTCCGGTGCTAACTCAGTCTCTGACTTCGGCGTGATCTTACCGACGAGGATGTCGCCTGCTTTCACTTCAGCGCCGATGCGGATGATGCCATCCTCACCGAGGTTAACGAGCTGTTCTTCAGAGACGTTAGCGATATCGCGGGTGATCTCTTCACGGCCTAGTTTGGTGTCGCGGGCTGTAACTTCAAACTCCTCTACATAGAGTGAGGTGTAATAGTCTTCGCGCACCAGCTTTTCGGAGATGATGATGGCGTCTTCGAAGTTATAGCCATACCAAGGCATGAAGGCGACAAGGACGTTACGTCCAAGAGCCACCTCGCCTTTATCACAAGCGGGGCCGTCAGCTAGAACATCACCTATTTTGACCTTATCGCCAACACGGCAAAGAGGCCGTTGGTTGATACAGGTACCGGCGTTCGAACGCAGGAACTTTTTGAGGTAGTAGGTTTTCTTCTGTAATGCGTGCTGCTTGGGGCTGATGACGATTCTAAAGCCGTCGACATAGTCCACAACGCCATCTTCTTCACAGATGATGACAGCACCGGAATCGCGGCCAGAGCGTGCTTCAAGTCCGGTCCCGACAAAGGGGGCTTCGGGCTTGAGGAGGGGCACACCTTGACGTTGCATGTTGGAGCCCATCAACGCTCGGTTGGCGTCGTCATGTTCTAGGAAGGGGATCAAACCTGTAACGATGGAAACCATCTGCTTGGGCGACACGTCCATGTGGGTGACAGTATCGGAATCCACTTCTGCGGGGTCGCCGCGGCGGCGTGCCCAGCACATGGGCTCAAGGAACATGTCATGCTCATCCAAGGGTGTCGAAGCTTGAGCAATGACACAACGCTCTTCTTGGTCAGCTGTCATGTATTCGATCTCTTCGGTCACCACTCCATCTTTAACAATGCGGTAAGGTGTCTCGATGAAACCAAACTCGTTGATCTTGGCAAAGCAGGATAACGAGGTGATCAGACCGATGTTAGGACCTTCCGGCGTCTCGATGGGGCAGATACGGCCGTAGTGGCTGGAGTGGACGTCACGCACCTCAAAGCCGGCGCGGTCGCGGTTTAGACCACCGGGGCCTAAGCAGCTCAGACGGCGTTTATGCGTCAGCTCAGCAACTGGGTTAGTTTGGTCCATGAACTGGGATAATTGTGAGCGGCCGAAGAAGTCTTTGAGGACGCCAGAGAGGCCCTTTGCCGACACGATCTTGCCTGGCGTGAGGGTATCGGACGAAAAGTCAAAGAGGTTCATGCGTTCACGGATGATCTTCTCCATCCTCGCCAAGCCAATGCGGCATTGGTTTTGGATGAGCTCCCCGACAGAGCGGACGCGGCGGTTACCGAGGTGGTCGATGTCATCGATATTGGCGTCTGGATCACCTTGTTTAAGGCGGATAAGGTACTTGACGGCGCCGATGACATCTTCTTTGCTCAGCGTGACACAGCTCAGCACTTCGTCGTTCACAGGAACGCCTAACTTAGCGTTGAGCTTGTAGCGGCCAACCTTGCCGAGGTTATAGCGCATGGGGTCGAAGAAGAGGCGCATGATCGCCGAGCGGGCGTTGGCCAGGGTCGCTGGCTCACCGGGGCGTATCTTGCGATAGAAATCTTTCAAGGCCGCTTCATAAGAGTCGGTGGGGTCTTTAGCCAACATCTTGATGATGGGGCTGTTCTCGTCGGCATCTTCAGCAACGCGGACGACGGTGATGCCAGCATCCACCATACGCTTAAGCATGGCTGTCGTTAGCTTCTCAGCAGCCTTGCCAAAGACGAGTCCTGTCTCTTCGTCGACGACATCTTCCGCTAAGATCTTACCGACTAGCTTAGCGAATTCCTTCTCACCTTTGATCTTCTCTTTACGGGTGCTGAAGAACTCTTCGATGATATCGGTGTTGGTCGAGTAGCCGAGGGTACGGATGAAGGTGGTAGCAAGGATCTTGCGGCGGCGTTTCTTGCGGTCGATGTAGATGTAGATGAGGTCGCTGGTGTCTAATGAGCCTTCCAGCCAGCTGCCACGATAAGGGATGACACGGAATGAGTAAAGCATCTGACCGCGGGCATGGCGTTCCTGCTCAAAGCAGATACCTGGCGAACGGTGCAGCTGCGAAACGACGACGCGTTCAGCGCCGTTGATGATAAAGGTACCTTTGTCGGTCATGACGGGGATCGTCCCCATGTAGACCTCTTCCTCTTTGATGCCTGTCTCGTCTGTCAGACGAAACTTCACTTTGAGGGTCACGTTATAGGTGATGCCACGGCGAATGCTCTCTTCGGGCGAATACTTGGGAACACCGAGGCTGTAGGATAGGAATTCTAGAACGGTCTTTTCGTCATAGGACCTGATCGGAAAAATCTCGTTAAAGACTTCCTGTAAGCCAACATTCTCCCTCTCATCAGGGAACTTGTCTGCCTGTAAAAATTGGTCGTACGACTTGATCTGAACCTCGATGAGGTTCGGGAGATCGATAATCTCCTCCTTCTCAACAAAACTCACGCGCTCCGGCGCTCTTTGCAACATCTAGAACTCCCTGGCAACTGTTGGAGACGAATAGCACAATTGACACAACAGAACGGTCTCTGTTAGTCGGTAAACACGAGTCAACCTAGCTTTATCTAGATACTGTTCAGGTTCAGTACGCTTAAGGTCTTCATTTACTGAATGAACATGTCAGTATAAAGCCGAGCTCGGATAAGGCAGTAAATTTCTGCCTTATCCGAGGTCGTTCGTCGCACTCATGAAGAAAGGTCTACAGACCTTTTAGCGCCACTTGAGCACCGGCGGCTTCAAGCTTCTTCTTCATGTCTTCAGCTTCAGCTTTAGGTGCAGACTCTTTCAGAACTTTAGGAGCGCCTTCAACGAGGTCTTTCGCTTCCTTCAGGCCTAAGTTGACAAGCTCGCGTACAACTTTAATGACGCCGATTTTCTTGTCAGCTGGCACTTCTTTCAGGGTAACTTGGAAGTCTGTGGACTCTTCAGCTGCTGCTGCGCCTGCGCCGCCAGCGGCTGGAGCTGCGATTACAGTAGCTGCTGCTGCTGCCTTAACGCCCCAATGGTCTTCCAATAGTGTTTTTAGCTCTGCCATCTCTAGAACGGTCAGCTGGCTGAGTTCATCACGCAGTTGTTCAATCTTTTGTTTGCTCACGGTAGTACCTCTCAAATTGCTCTAAAATTTATTGTTAACTGTTGCCAGCCTGTTGACTTTTCTGGTCTAGGCAGTGTACGACGCTGCAGAGGATCGCCTCGATTGTGGCGAGGGTCTGGGCCATTGGAGCCTCCAGCAGGCCGAGGAATTGTGCACGCATCTCTGGCATAGAGGGCAGCTCTGACAGTTTAATGACATCGTCAGCGCTGTATATCTGGCCATCAAACCGGCCACCGATCACTTCGATGGCTTGTTCGACTTCCTTGCCAAATTGGATGACATACTTAGCAACTTCAACGGGATCGCGTTGGGCGAACACGAGGCTGATGTGTCCATCGAGATCCCCTCTGTTGATCATCACGCCGGCCTTTTCAGCGCCTTTGACTAGAGCGCGCTTAGGGACCATCGTCACAGAGGCTCCAAGCTTTTCAACGCCGGCTCGGAAGCTATTAGCGTTGTTAGCTGTAAAACGCATGTAACGGAGAATGACCAATGCGTTGGACTGCTCGATCTGTTGCTGTAGGTCGTCTAGGAAGTATTGCTTTTCTTGTCTCATGATGTGCCGGCTCCTTTAAACAACGTCGAGGTCTTTTAGTTCGATCTTCAGGCCAGGCCCCATTGTCGATGACACGTAGAGGGCTCGTACATACTGTCCTTTGGCGCTGGCTGGTTTAGCTCTGGCTACAGCGGTCAGCAGCGATTGGATGTTTTGAACGAGCTTATCGGCAGCGAAAGAGAGCTTACCGACGGCGTTGTTAACGATGCCGTGACGGTCTAGCTTAAATTCGATCTTCCCCCCTTTCAGTTCGGCAATAGCCTTAGCGAGATCGGTAGTCACGGTACCCGCCTTAGGGGTGGGCATGAGGCCGCGAGGGCCCAACACTTTACCGAGCTTACCTACTTCCCGCATCATGTCGGGCGTGGCGACAACGGCGTCAAAATCGGTCCAGCCGCTGTTGATCTTTTCGATGAGATCATCGTTGCCAGCCATGTCAGCGCCGGCATTCAAGGCTTCTTGCACTTTATCGCCACGTGCTAGAGCCACGATGCGCATGGTACGGCCAGTGCCATGGGGCAGCGCAACAGTGCCTCGAACGTTTTGATCCGACTTACGAGGGTCGACGCCGAGTCTGAGAGCGACTTCGACGGACTGGTCAAATTTGACAGCTGGATTGCTCTTCAGCAGTTCCATCGCCTCGGACAAGGAGTAGACTTTCGCGGGGTCTAGCTTCTTGTAAATATCCTGTAATCTTTTGCTTCTAGCAGTCATAACGCCTACTCAATCCTTACTCATTCTTCTACAAGCTGAATGCCCATAGAGCGGGCTGTACCCAATACGATATTTGTTGCCATTTCGAGATCACGTGCGTTCATATCTTCGATTTTGGCTTCAGCAACTTTGCGAGCCTGGGCACGTGTGATCTTCGCTACTTTGTCACGGTTAGGAACTCCTGACCCTTTCTCGATGCCGCAGCTCTTCTTGAGCATTTCAGCCACAGGAGGCTTGCGGGTGATAAAGGTAAAGGTCTTGTCCATGTAGACAGTGATGACGACAGGCAAGACATCGCCAGCCTGGCCCTGCGTCTTAGCGTTAAATTCTTTGCAGAATGCCATGATGTTGACGCCGGCGGAGCCGAGAGCGGGTCCGATTGGGGGGGCTGGTGTAGCCTTTCCCGCCGAAATCTGCAAGCGGATAACTTTAGTAACTTTTTTCTTTGCCATCTGTTCCTCTTAACTTACTATCTCTTCACCCATGACGTCACACGTCACTACTGGCTTTCAACTTCCGCATCATCGACGGCTTCGACTTGTAAGAATTCTAAGTCGTCGACTCGTGTGTCTCTGCCGAAAATCGATACCATCACACTGAGGCGGCCCTTATCAGGGAACACTTCTGTGACACTGCCAAGGAAGTTGACGAAAACGCCATCAATAATCTTAACGCGATCGCCGACTTGAAACTTATGCTTCTCGGTGACGCGACCTTTCTTGGATTCTAGGTCATGCATGATCTGTTGCACTTCTTGGTCGGTCAGCGCAGTGGGTTGGTCGCCGCCTAAGAAGTCGATGACACCTTGCGTGTTTTTGACATAGCTCCACGACTCGTCGTTGAGGGTCATCTTTACCAGCAGGTATCCAGGCCAGAGCTTTTTCTCAACGATGTGCTGCTGCCCGCGCTTAACTTCGGAGACATGCTCGGTGGGCAAGACCACGATTTCGATGAGATCTGTCATCCCTTTGACATCGCGATGGTCTTCAATGGCCTTTTTGACTTTCTTTTCCTGCGCCGAAAGCACTTGGAGCACGTACCATTTATGCATTGTCTGTTCCTCTTGTCAGCTCCACCGTTCTAACCGCCTATCACACGAACCAGGGTCCCTAGGCCAAACAAAACGCTTTGGATCAGCAAGTCTGCGACATAGATACCCAGGCCAAACACCAAAGTCGATAGAACGACGACTTTGATGTAGAGCTGCATTTCTTCTCGGCTGGTCCAGGTGACCTTCGCAAGTTCATCCTTCATATCGCCGATGAAGTCGCCAACTTTGTGTGCGCTGAGGGCACTATCTTGCGCCGCTGCGCTGCCGTTCTTTTTGCCTTCAAGCACGCTACCCACTCCTATATGGCCCATTCGTCTGCGTTAGCTCCTGCTTGTCTGGTTCCTGGAGCTGTCGCTACCAAGTTCCTAAGTCTGATGGTTTCAAAACGAGTGCGGAGGGATTCGAACCCCCGACCGACGGCTTTGGAGACCGTTGCTCTACCAACTGAGCTACACACCCTAGCAATCATCAAAGACTCGGCGAAGCTGACGGGCAGCTTCGCCGAGTCTTATTGTCAGCGATCTCTATTTCAAGATCTCTGAAATAGTACCGGCGCCAATGGTGCGGCCGCCTTCGCGGATCGCGAAGCGCATCCCTTTTTCCAGAGCAACGGGGGCGATCAGCTTAACGATGATCTCAACGTTGTCTCCAGGCATCACCATTTCTACACCAGCGGGCAAATCGATGGTGCCCGTTACGTCAGTGGTTCTGATGTAGATCTGTGGACGGTAGCCAGTAAAGAAGGGCTTATGACGGCCACCTTCTTCTTTGGTCAACACGTAGACAGGGCCTTTGAATTCGGTGTGAGGGGTGACAGAACCAGGCGCACAGAGAACCATGCCGCGTTCAACATCATCCTTTTCTATACCGCGGAGCAATGCACCAACGTTTTCACCGGCGCGTGCTTCATCCAACACCTTGTTGAACATCTCAAGACCGGTAGCAACAGACTCGCGTGTTTCGCGGAGACCGACGATCTGCAGTTTGTCGTTGATCTTAAGAACGCCACGCTCGATACGACCGGTGACAACAGTACCGCGACCGGAGATAGAGAAAACGTCTTCGATAGGCATCAAGAAAGGCTTATCGATCTCACGAGCTGGGGTTGGGATAAAGTTGTCGACAGTTTCCATCAGTTTTTTAATGGCTTCGACGTACTTAGGATCGCCTTCCAGAGCTTTCAGAGCAGAACCCCGGATGATCGGGCTATTTTTGTAGCCTTTGGATTCCAGCAGTTCGTGCAGTTCCATCTCAACGAGGTCAAGAAGTTCTTCGTCCCCTTCGCCCAGCTGGTCGACTTTGTTGAGGAAGACGACGATAGCGGGAACCTGCATCTGGTGAGCAAGCAGGATGTGTTCGCGTGTTTGTGGCATGGGGCCGTCGGTAGCCGCAACGACGAGGATAGCACCGTCCATCTGCGCAGCACCCGTGATCATGTTCTTCACATAGTCGGCGTGGCCTGGGCAGTCGACGTGTGCGTAGTGGCGGTTTGGTGTTTCGTATTCAACGTGGGACGAGTTAATGGTGATACCACGTGCCTTTTCTTCAGGAGTGTTGTCAATTGAAGCATAGTCACGGAATACAGCACCACCCGCTTCAGCCAATACTTTCGTGATAGCAGCAGTCAGTGTCGTCTTACCATGGTCAACGTGACCGATCGTTCCGACGTTCACGTGGGGTTTGTTGCGTTTGAATGTCTCTTTGGCCATCTTGTCTCCTCCAATTAGGCTCAACTCTTAACTTTACTGTTCTCAGCACTGCCCAGAATAGGACTTGAACCTACGACCGCTTGCTTACCATGCAAGTGCTCTACCCCTGAGCTATCTGGGCACAAATTCGTGTGGAATGCCCCAATTTACTATGAAAGCTCTACAGTCTAACGAGCCCATCATAATAAATCAACATCCTTTATCGCTGCCGCCTCATTTTCTCATCGCTGACGGTAGATAATTCGAGCTGTCGTCAGATCGTAAGGTGACATCTCAACTGTCACAACATCACCAACGAGAACACGAATATTCTTCATGCGCATCTTGCCACACAAGTGCGCAACGACTGTAGGTCCATTCATCAAGGCTACCTTGAAGTGCATGTTGGGTAACAGCTCTTCTATAGTGCCCTCTAACTTGAGAGTGTCTTCCTTCGCCATAGATCCATTTTTTTAAGATGGGGACAATGAGGTAATAGCATATACTGGATAGAGAAGATAACAGGTCCGTCTTAAAAGTCAACAGATTCTGTGCAAGTTAGCGATTTCGTCGATTGCAGGCTTGCCTTATGAAAGGGATCAGATTAACGCAAAGACTGCAGAGGCGCTAAGACTCTCGGCACAAACGACAATGACTTCCCCTCCTCTCTGTGTTCTCTGCGACTCTGTCTCCTC
>CAMFKD010000070.1 GCA_945957095.1 uncultured Chlamydiae bacterium | reverse complement strand
GGTCTTACCTACCTGTCGAGGCCCCATCAGAAATAGCATTTGACGGTGTTCTCCGATATGCTCTTCAATGAGATCATGATAGATACGCTTCATAGAACCCTCGCTGTATGCACATCCAATCTCGACTTTTTAGCACACAATTACGAAAAAGTCGCGACTTTTTCGTAATTGACTTCATTTTGGTCGCAACTTCTTCTGATTTCTGTAATGTGCGCAGCCCTGGACTCACCAGCAGTTCCCGCTAAAATTTTTACCACAGAGCACACAGAGAGGGGAATGGGAAAAACTAAACACAATATTTTTTTAAAAATCGAAAGGGATTTCTCATTTTCTATTTTTCTCTGTGCGCTCTGTGGTGATAACCTCCTAAAAATGAGTGCGTAATATTTAGCGGGAATGGCTGTGGACTCACCAGACTGATTGCGAGAGAAATCCGACAGCGGTTATACCATGCCTAGGAGAGTGAGATGGCCAGAATCAACTATCGCGAGTGCAACTTCGATGGGATTGTAGGCCCGACGCACAACTATGCCGGTCTCGCCTATGGTAATACGGCTTCGATGAAGCATGGCCTGCATCCCTCCAACCCCCGTGAGGCGGCGCTACAAAGTTTGGCCAAGATGCGGATGCTGATGCAACTGGGCATCCCTCAAGCCATTCTACCACCGCACGAAAGACCTTACATTCCAGTCCTACGCCGCATCGGTTTCAGTGGTAGCAATACCAATATCTTGACCCAGGCACACCGGTCAGCCCCTCAATTATTGGCAGCAAGCTGTTCCGCAGCCTCTATGTGGACCGCCAATGCCGCCAATGTGACACCATCGTGTGACAGCGAAGACCAACACGTCCACCTCAGTGCCGCTAACCTATGCAGCCAAGCCCACCGTTCTATCGAAGCGAAGACGACAGAACGTATCCTACGCAACATTTTCGCTGACGATCGCTTCTTTACCCACCACACGCCCCTGCCATCAGGGTTGACATTTGCAGATGAGGGTGCTGCCAACCACACCAGATTTAGCGCACAGTATGGCGCTAAGGGCATACACCTCTTCGCCTATGGACGTAGCGCTCTCGCTCGGAACCAGCTACCGCATCAATTTCCTGCTAGACAAACATTAGAGGCATCGCAAGCGATTGTTCGTCTACACCAAATGGATCCCACTCGCGTTCTCTTCGCCCAGCAGTTGCCAGAAGCCATCGATGCTGGCGTCTTCCACAACGACGTTATTTCTGTCGGTAATGAAAACTTCTTCTTTTACCATGAGCACGCCTTCGTCAACACCGCGCAGGTTGTGAAGGATTTGAAGGAGATGATGCAACGCCACTGCCATAGAGATCTCGTCTGCTACAAGGTAACCAAAGAAGCGCTTCCCCTTGAAGAAGCAGTCAAGACCTACTTGTTTAATTCTCAGATCGTGACAACAGCCACTGACACGATGGCGCTGATTGCTCCACAAGAAGCGCAGGAATCAGAGGCAGCCCAACGGGTGATCACTAACCTCCTAGCAAGCAACACTCCAGTAAAAACAGTCCATTATGTGAACCTGAGACAAAGTATGCACAACGGCGGAGGCCCCGCATGCGTCCGGTTACGCATCGTTCTTTCAGATGCTGAACTGCAGGCGATGCATCAAGGAGTCTTGCTGACAGACCCCCTCTATGAACAGCTTGTCCAGTGGGTGACAAAACACTACCGCGATAGGCTCCACCCCGATGACCTTGCGGACAGCCACTTACTGGACGAAAGTAGGTCAGCGTTAGATGAGCTCACCGTTATCCTGGGATTAGGCCCTGTCTACGATTTTCAGTTGTAGGATGGAAAATCTGATAGGGACATCGTAAACGTTTTCTTTGTCCATACAACAGCTCCGACTAAAATTTTTACCAGAGAGAACACAGAGAGGCTTTTCTAAATCCCCTCTCTGTGATCTCGGTGGGCTCTGTGGTAGATTTCGCCTTTTATCGTTCAAAACTCCAGCGGGAATTGCTTTACACTCTGTGGTGATAAATTTTTAAAAATGAGTGAGGAATATTAATGGGAATGTCCATCGTCCATATCTGCATTTTGCGCTGCAAAAAAGTGCCACTTCCGCCATAAGCAAAGGCTATGGGAAAGACACTGGGGCAAGATCTTAGAGAGAACTTGGAAGGCGAGGTGCGCGACGATGTCGTATCGCGCGCAGTCTATAGTGTAGACGCCTCTATCTACGAAGTGCAACCCCTAGCCATTGCCCTACCCAAGAACCACGCCGAGCTCCTTAGGGCGATCGAGATCGCTCGCCATCACAATGTGTCTATCATCCCACGTGGCGCCGCTACAGGCATCACGGGCGGCTGCCTGGGCCAAGGCCTCGTCATCGACACCTCTAAATACCTACGAGATATCCATGAAGTAAATTTCGATGCCGAGTATGCCATCTGCGATCCGGGAGTCGTCCAAAGTCAGCTGAATGCCGTACTGGCTCCCAAAGACTACCGCCTAGGCCCCGACACCTCCACAGGCAACCGAGCGACACTTGGGGGAATGCTAGCCAACAACTCAGCAGGAGCGCGTTCACTCCGTTACGGCAAGATGAGCGACCACATCCAGGAAGTTGAAGTGGCCCTCTACAGCGGCGAGATCATCCGCTTCCATGAGGTCTCAGACTCACAGCTTCAGGATAAGCTGCAGCTAGTCGGATGCGAAGGCGATATCTACCGCGAGGTATGCCGTATCAAAACGGAATATGCGGCGGATATCGCAGAGCGCTTCCCTAAGATCCCACGACGTGCCTCGGGGTATAACCTCGACGCTCTATTGCATCCTGGTCCTCTTAATATCGCCAAACTGATCGCAGGATCAGAGGGAACGCTAGGGTTCATCACCCAGATGCGCGTCCGCATCAGCCGCCGACCGCAGATCAGCGGCCTATGCCTCATCCACTCCCCTACCCTTCACGATGCTCTTTCTTTGGTGGCGAGCCTACTTCAGCACCATCCACTATCTCTTGAGATGGTTGACAGCCACATCATCGCAGCTGGGCGCGCGGCTCCTTTAACGGCACATCGTGTAGGCTGGATCGAAGGACAACCTGGCGCTATCCTCATTGTCGAATTTGATGCTCCAACCGCATCAGCTCTTCAAGATAAGCTAAATAAGCTGATTGCAGCAGTGAGCGGCGATAAGCGTGCTTATGCTGTCAAGTCCCTTACAGAAGCTAGCGAGATGGCCAACGTCTGGGCTGTTCGTGAGACGGGCGTCGGTCTGCTGCTGTCGAAGCGCAGCTACAGCAGGGCCATTGCCTTCATCGAAGACTTCTCAGTCGGACCAGACGTCCTAGCACCTTTTATGGATGAGTTTCTGCAGTTGCTGTCCCGCCACGGCAAAGAGGCCGGCGTCTACGGCCATGTCGGAGCCGGCTGCATGCATGTAAGACCCTACATCAACCTACGCAATCCCGCCGATCTTAAGACCATGCGGCAGATCATGGAAGAGACCAGCGACTTGCTGCTGCGCTACCACGGCAGCCTCAGTGGTGAACATGGCGACGGCTTGGTACGTTCATGGCTTAACGAGAAGATGTTCGGCCCGCGCCTCTACCAAGCTTTCCGTGAGCTAAAGCATGTCTTTGACCCTCTAGGAAATATGAACCCTGGTAAGATTGTAGCCAGGCAAGGGCTACAAGAACATCTACGAACAGACCCCACAGTGGTGCAACCTGCCATCACCACCGCCTATGATTTCTCAAGGCAAGGCGGTTTCCACCTAGCTGTCGATATGTGCAACGGCAATGGCCTCTGCCGCAAGCGTGAAGGCTTAATGTGTCCCTCCTTCCAAGCGTTTGGCGATGAAATGCACTCGACACGAGCCAGGGCCCAGAGCCTGCGCGAAATCATCAATGGCCGCTTTCCTCTCGATGCCCTCCAAAGCGATGAGCTCTATGCGGTCTTGGAGTACTGTCTCGAATGCAAGGGATGTAAAACAGAATGTCCCTCACAAGTAGACATGGCGAAGATGAAGGCGGAATTCCTTTACCACTACCAGCAGAAGAGAGGCTATTCGCTGCGCAGCCGCCTCTTTGCTCATCTAGCCTCCATCAACACATTCACAGCGCCTATGGCAACCGTATTCAATGCCATTAACAATTCTTGGGTCGGCAAACAGCTTTTAAAAAGCATTGGCATCGCAGCAGAGCGCTCCCTTCCCCTACTAGCTCCACAACGTTTTTCCCGCTGGCTCTCTACCCAACCTCCATCCTCTGGCAATAAGGGCAAAGTCGTCCTTTTGTTGGATACCTTCACAGAGTTCCACAATCCTGAAATCGGCCGCGATGCCCTCGCTGTACTGCAGGCATTAGGCTATCAAGTCATCGTCCCTCCTTGGCAGTGCTGCGGACGCCCTCTCATCAGCAAAGGATTCCTAGATCAAGCTAAAGAAGCAGCTAAACGGGTCATCTCGCTATTACTACCCTATGCGAAACAAGGACTGCCTATCCTAGGCCTAGAGCCTAGCTGCCTTTTCACCTTAAAGGATGAATACCCCGACCTTCTACCTAGTGATGAGGCACGTTTGCTAGCGCAGGCGAGCACACCTATCGACGCCTTTCTAGCAGAGGCTCTTCAGGATAACCCGCCTCAATGGATAACTAGAGAACCCAACACAACCGTGTTGTTCCACACGCATTGCCACCAAAAGGCACTAGCGGGTTCGGCAGCAACTAAAACTGTCTTGAAAAATCTACCTGGAGTAACGGTAACCGAAATCGACTCCGGCTGCTGTGGGATGGCCGGTTCTTTTGGCTATGAACAGGAACACTACGCGATGTCGATGGCTATCGGCGAAAGCCGCCTATTCCCAGCAGTCAGAGCCTCCACACACGACACACTCATCGTCGCTGATGGTTTCTCCTGTCGCAGCCAAATCCACCATGGCACGCAACGGAACGCCCTACACCTCGTACAACTACTTGCAAGCTATCAGCAGTACGATAATGCGCGAGTTTGAATCTATCCAAACTCGCGCATGATACTAGCTCAGCCTAATACTAAGCTTCCCCGTATAGTTGAGCAATCTTTCCAAAAATGCCAGGCGACACTTGGTGAACTGTTGAGCCCACGTGACCTGGATTCGCTGGTGGTGGAGCAACAGAACCTTTAGCCGCCTTCATCTCCTGATAAAATTGCTTAGCTGCTGCGGCCGATACTGTAACCTCTCCAAGATTGTAACCTTTGTATCCTTCGGTATCTTCAGTTACATACTCGTAAGGTGTATAATTTGTCGGTACATATAACCCATAAAACCCTTCCATTTTAGCCTCCTACTTATTTGGCTGTTTGTTTTTTTATAACATTTATTATAACAAAATATTTTATTTAATTCAATATTTTATTTTACTATTTTTCAGGATTTGACAGATTACGAAAATAGTGGTATATTAACATTGCTGTTAGTTTATTTATTATAGAGAGTGTTACTATGACAAAAATAGTCAATACATCCCTTCCATCTGCTTATTCTTACGAGAGCCCAAGAAATGAAGGCATCGCAGCCCCCGACAAAGAACTGCGCGATAAGGTGACATACCAAGTCAAACAGCTGCAACAGCTTTGGAAAGACTATGAACACACTCCTACACCCCAACTTAAAGGAACCATCAGCCAAGGGGTTACAGCATTACAACACCTGGTATCCCAGTGCTCGCGCGGAGCTTTAATGGATCAACAGCTACAGGAAGCGCAAGATTACCTCATGGCCTGCTCCCTCTATTTAGCCGAACGCCCCAAGGGCTCTGCTGCCAATGACTGCGCCTTGACTCCCCATAGAGCAATTCCAGTCGCTACAACTGGTCCAGCTAGCCACCGTGAACGAGTCCTACAAGCTATCGCTAAAGACTTTACCATCGTAGATGCCGGCGCTGCTGGCAACTGCTGCATCCATGCGGCCCTCTTCAGTGGCAACCCCGAGTGGAATTCAAACACGATGGTCGACATGATTCGTGGTGACGTCGTCGCGGTGATGCGAGCCACGCTAAGACAGGAAGTGGACCAACAGTGGGGCCAAGCCAAGCAGTACCAAACACCTTTTCTCCCCTTCATCGTCACAGACCATGGAGGAAGCCAGCGCGAAGCACGCCGACAGGTCGATGCCTATTGCAACCGCATGGCAAAGCGTGGAACGTGGTTTGGAGAGCCAGAGCTACCCTTCCTCGCCCAAACCCTGCGTCGCGATATCGTGGTCTATGATGCGGCTAAGATGACATGCGACAGCAGCGGCAAACTACGCATTAACGACAGCATGATGCGCTATAGCGGAGGCCCCAATAGCTCTGGCCAGATCGAGATTCTACATGACGGCAATCATTACCTCGCTCTGCTACCCAATCAGAAGTGAAATGCCAGCATTGGACTAAAGATCTCGTTAATTGCAGAGTACCACAGTCTTTTGACAGCCCTAGTTGCGATGCCATTGCGCCAAAGCGCCATGGATGGTTCGATAATTTCTCTCATCGATTGATGACAGTAAACCATGGCGTCAATGATGCTATCAGCAAGTCCTTCATCGACTTGCTCTCTTTGCGCTAGAGCTTCTACGAGTCGCAAGAGATAAGGGCTATAACGGTTTTTCGCAACCACTCTATCCATGT
Source organism: uncultured Chlamydiae bacterium (assembly GCA_945957095.1). Lineage (GTDB taxonomy): Bacteria > Chlamydiota > Chlamydiia > Chlamydiales > JAJFMA01 > CAMFKD01. Next base: position 3,413 of record CAMFKD010000070.1, on the reverse strand, counting down.
ATTTCTTTGCTAGCTCTAGATATTCACCTCTCCTAGCAAATGCTGCGAGAAGCAGTGGTGTCTTATGGTCCTTTAAGTTATCGGTTAATTGCTTGATACGCTCCTCACTTAGCGTTAAGGAATCGTTTTGTTCGATCAGTTTATGCACTAAATTAATCACAAACTGACGGTCGACCATCTGATCCTCGATTGCCGGAATAATAAGCTCAAAGAGCTCGCAAGCCTGAGCCATCGATAGCTGCTGAGAAACAACTAAGTGATAGGCAATGTAAAGACCCATGTTATACGCATTAGAGGTGAACTCTCCATTCAGAAGCGTCTTAACTGTTTTCCAGACTAAAGACTGATACTGACCTCGTCGGATGAGGCATTCAAACAAGCGACCAGTGCTAGGATGCTGCAAGTCTTGGGTTAGGAGAAGAATGACGCCTTCACTGATGAGGTATGCTTTGTCCTGATAGAGCAGTGCATAGGCGAAGTCAAATCCAATGTCTCTAATGCGACTATCATTATCGGAAGCGGCATGTTCGATGATCTCTAGCATCTGTTCAGATGACAACTTAAGATCATCTCGAAGGGAATAGATCAGGCCAAATCCAGCTGCCCTAAGATCCGCATTGTCACTCAACATCGCCTTTAGCGCGATTTCTTCGGCTCCAGATATTTTCTTACCAATATCGACATACCTTCCCATCAGCTGTAGCGCGATAGCCTGACATTCAGGATCCTGAGAAGCTAACCCCTTTTGTATAGCGACAAGGATATCGTTATCTCTGAATTGTCTTTGGCTATACAAACTAACTAATAGTAACTCTGCATGACTTCTTAACTCTTTCTGAGGAGAAAATAGGGATTCCAAAACCCAACTCTGTACCTGTTCACAGGTCTTCTCTGACAGGTTATTTTGCAACAATGTCATGGCGACTTCTTTGTGATGGCCTGCAGAATCGTGCACAATGACGTTCATGAGCTGACTAGCGAAAAGACCATCATAATCAACGTTCCAATTCCTAACAGAATATCGAGAAGGAGAACCATATCCCAATGACAAGACGCACATATCGTAGAAGATGTTTAATGCATTCTCCAATTGCTGTGGATGATCTGCCTTCCAGGTAATCGTCACCTCCTGATCATTCATACGCGTCGGCTCAGCTAAGGAGCAGCGCTCCAAAGCATGATAAGTGTCTGCAATCACCTTGTTCCACATCCAGCGCTCTCTGGCCTCCCCATAGAATCGCCCGGCCATTGTGACGGTGTCTGTGTCGCGATGATAGATCAGCTTCACCTGTGCGCTATGGTTACGCAGCGGCACGTTATAGATGACCTCAATCCCTTCTGCAGTCACTTCTAAGCCTGTACGCTGGCGAGGAATATCTGATTTAAATAGAGCGATCTGCTGCATCGCCGACTTTAAAGTGGGGGGCAAGATAGCTTGCTGCATCGCGTTGTTGTCAACTAAGCTATTGCTCTTCACTGTGATTAGGAGAAGGAGATTTTGATGAATCAGGGTGAAGCAATCCTCTAGCGTGACTGGCATATGTCGTTCGAAGACTGCACCTGAGTTCATCACTGCAGCAGCAACACTGAAACCATTGGAAGGGCTAAGCTCGCGTTCATCTGAAGCAGAATTCTCAATCAATACTGCTTTGACGGTTTCGAGATAATCGGTGATCGTCCACCCATCATGCATCTGAATTGCATCGGGTTCGATAGCGTGGTTGCACCAAACCTGTAACAAGGAAAAGTACCCGAGCAACATTGTCTTGAAGAGGTCTATTCTTTCTGTGGTTGGACGGGCGAGCCCCATCTTCATCGCCTTGATAGCACCATCATACAGCTCAACCAAATCCTGCATCGTCGAGAGAGCGATCTGCTGTGCTGCCGGAGATGCCTCTTTGAAACGCTGAGCCAACGCTCTCTGTCGCTCTGGATCGGTGTAAGCACGCAGTCGCTGCCATGCCACATCAAAGGTTTCGGGATTGCTGAACAGGGCAATCTGCGATCGTAGCTCTTGCAATTCCTGACGCTGTTGGAGCAGATCCCTGACATAGCCTTCGTCAACTGGAGGCAACGTCGCTACCATCTTCTCTAAGACATCTCTGGTGTGATCAGCAGCCTGTTGTTTTTGCAATAGTCTGCTCCCAGATAAGGGAGACTGTAATGCAGGAAAGTTAAAGGCAAGCCAGAAAGGCAGGTTACCAGCAGCATCTAGATTGGCGATAAAATCCTTGAATCGATCAAGTTCTTCGAGACGTAGGTCACCCGTTTCGAGGAGTCTTTCCAACTGTAGCAGCATGCGGCGCCATTGGTCTTTACCTTCTGATGCCATCGCTTTGTGACCATAGAGCATCAGGTCAAGCAGACGAGGAGGATGATCCAGCTGCTTCTGATAATCGATCAGGTCTTGTGCTTCGGCAAAGAGTGCCTTGATGTCGACAACGGCAAATTGACCGACGCTGTCTCCTTTGTCAGCGTTGCCGATGAGTAATGTGTGCAAAATCTTAGCATGCAGCAATGGCTTGAGACGCTCGCCAGCCGCCAGGCGCGCTGTTCCAGCCTCCGCTTCTTGGAAAGCTCTTTTGAGCGTTTTGGCATAGGCACGTATCGCCTCAAAGCGTTCACGTACAGCTGACGAGAGAGCCTGCTCCCCTTTCAACGCCTGCTTCACGATGCGGTTGTCATGCCACACCTGAGCCACCCGCGGGTTCTCCTGTAGTTCTTTAAGCCTCTCCAACGCCACCTTTTGTGTTGTAGCCCCCCTGACAGCGATGAGAAGTGTCTTCACATCTTGAGGCACCTGACGTGCCGGAGCGACAATAGGCCCTTTGAGCTGAGTAGGGATCGATATCGCAATCTTAGCGGGATGGACAGCATAGCCTTGCGACACAAATGAAGCGGCCTCTCCTTGATTAGAGTCCCAGAGGTAGAGAGCACCTGTCTGGACGCAGGCGACAAGAGGATGCTGAGCATCAACCTTATCTAGCAACTCCCTGACTTGGCCGAGGTCGTTAGCGACCAAGCACGGCATCCCCAAGCAGTTAAAGTTGACAACAGGATGTGAATTGGCAGGATCGGGCTTGCTAACGATGACGAGTTGGTGCACGCCCTTTTTGTAGTGTCGTTCGGCCTCTTCGAGAGTCGGAGCAATGAGCAATTCCTCGCGTCGACTCATCGCCACAACCGAAGACTTACCAGGCAGGAAGTCATCAGCCTGCACCATCTGCCTTATAGGCGACTGTGCGGCAGCTTCCACCTTGCGCATATCGAGGTAGGTCGGTTCAGGCTTAGGACGCTTAACAGGACGCGCCTGAACGGGATGCGCATTCCCCAGCTTGATCACGCATTCGTGGTCTGTCGCATCGCTGTCTCTTATACACATCTCCGAGCCCACGAGACGTAGAGGAATCTCG
>CAMFKD010000069.1 GCA_945957095.1 uncultured Chlamydiae bacterium | reverse complement strand
GTCTCTCATCCCTTATTCTTCCGACATCTATGCAAAGAACAAAGGTCAATTAATTGCTAAATATATTTCAGAAGTGGTTGTCAAAGAGATGCCCCATCGGGATCATGAGCAACTGAAGAAGTACTTTGAAGGAGATCGGACAGCAGAAGCTTATGTAGATAGCCTGTCACCCAATGAGCGTCAAGCGTTGGCGATTGCACGCTATCAGTTTCAAGATCTCTTGCCTCTTGTGTTAAAGCGACGTTGTGGTGAGCATTATGGCTATAGCGCTCAACCCGATAAGATTTTGCCAGTTCCTTATATCGCAAGTGGCGTCCCTAATGAAACATCTGAATTTGCCTTTCCCTATGTTTTACTCGACTATGCTGTACTGACGTTAGAACGAGAAGGACCTTCGCCGTCGCTTTTGCGCAATATCTTCCAAGAGCTTCGGGTTCGGTCGAGAAAGGAGCGGGCTGCAAATCCACGGTTATTGCCTCATCAAACCAAGGCATACCGAGAATTCATCACTATTATAGGCGAAGACAGCAAGCTTTCGCTTGAACATGTGACTGACGAGCAAATTCAGGAAGTCGCGTTACGTCTTAAACAACATCATCCCAATCGCTATGAATTTGCAAAAAAATATCTCTTCCCTGATGTGAAGATTCATCCACGCAAACTCACTAGCACTCCGTTTATTTTAACAAACCTGTTTTTACAGGTATCTGGCTTTACTGGTACTCCATGGAACCACCTCACCTATCCGATGTTTCTGCAGCTATTACGCGATGAGCTTTCGGCAGGCAAAACCATTGGCATCATTTGGAAAAACACTGAAAGAGTCTTTTCCATCCATCGTGCTGGCATAGAAAGGACCGAGGAGGGATTAGAAACGCTCGATAATCTCTCCACAAAATTGATTGAGCAAATGAATCTTAGTGAATATCACGCATTCATCGATGTCGGCGCTACATTTAATGGGATACCAAATGACACCGTTGCTAAAGCGATGCTACGCCATCTTCCCGAAGAACAGATTAAAGCTATCGTGTACTATGAAGGTGACCGCGCGCTCGTACTAGAAAGAGGCAAGGCTAAGCCAATTCCTTTTTCACAATGCGGCCTGCCAAAGGAAGAGCGATTTGTCTACTATGATCAAGCACATACGACAGGAACCGATATTCCTATCGGTGGACGCTCATTGCTATCTGTCGATAAAAATACAAAGATGCGCGACTTAGAGCAGGGATACATGCGCGACCGCCAGGCTGAGACGGGCAAACGGGTCGATATTGTCACGACCGATGAAGATTTACCCAGCTTTTGGCAACGGCTAGGGATTTCAGAAGGATCGCCTGTAGGTATCAGAGAGGTCACACGTTGTGTACAAGCAAACCAAGAAGAGGAATTAGCAGAACAGCTTCTCATGGGTGCTTTTGCTAGCTTGCGCAGTGTGATGGAAAATCATCTAAGAACTCTCTTTCTATCCGACAATTCACCTAAAGAATGGCACGCCCATGCTCTCCAGATTCTTCCTCTAATCGGGGAAACCGTTCAAGATGACCCCTATCAACAATTCGGACGCTCTCCGGAAAAAGTCGATCGAGAGATCTTTGTGAATGAGCAAATCAATAACATGATGGCCCTAGCAAGACCTTTGATTGAGTTGAGTGGAGGTTCTTTAACGGAAGAAAGCCTTAGACAGGAGTTTAAAGCGTGCTTCCGCTTCTATTTGTTAACTGAGAAGATAGAAGTACCCGTGCAGAGAGGCGTCGACCAGTTGAATGAGAAAGAAGTGCAAAAGGCTCAGCAGCGCTTGGCCCAAGTACAAAAGAACACGCAAACGGATCTGTCTACTCAAAAGCTACGTGGTCCTATTCATTGGAACTGGGATCCTAACGTCTCTACATCTGACGATGCATTCTATCGCTATATGTCACCTGCAGAACTCTTCCACAGCAAGCTTCCAGAAATCGGACTCTATTCCGCTGAAAATACGAGTCACCCAGTTCTCATTCCTGTCAGCACAGGTCAAACACCGATGTTGTCATTGTCTGAGGTCTTTGCCAGCGATCCCCAACTCGCCTCCTTTGCGGGTATTTTTGACTTAGATGCGAGCTATAATTTTCTCCCACTTGTTGGACAGTACTACACAGACAAAGCTCTAACCTCTGTTCAGGTGCGTCCTTTTAGCAGAGTCCAACCCAATGGCTGTCACCTGTTAATTCGCAAAGAGAAGGCTAGTGGACGTATCCAAGCAACATTGATCTCAGATGCAGATGAAGCATATTTGAACCATAAGCTAGCGGAAGAGCGTAAGTTAGATCAGGAAAGAGCCTATGAAACAACCTTATATCATACGGTGTCTGGGACGATCCAATGGAATGGTGCAAAGCCTATTGACGCGGCCGAAATCCGCAATGTCGTTGTTCAGGCGAAGTTCTTTAATGGAGAAAGCCTCTATTCCGAAGAAGAGATCTCACTGCTAAGAGATTGGATCTTGGAAAAAGGTCCTGTGCGTATGCGAACGCTATTTGTGGAACATATCTTAGCTAACAAGGAAGCGGCGAAGGTGCGGGAGTTTGAAGACAGTGCCCTTGAAGATCTGTTTCATGAATTGATTCCAAAAAGTGCTTCTTCTGCCTCCTACTCAAGTAGTTCAAGTAGTGCGACAAGCTCAAGTCAGCCGGGCCACGCCCGCTAACAGGTGACCGAATTCCTTTCGGCCCAGGATGGTTCAAAGACTTCTTCACTGAGCGCACGACACATACCCCTACCAAAGAAGTGTGCGCGCACTCCAAAGCTTCGCGCACACTTCTTTGGTAGGGGTATGTGTCATACGCTCAGCAAAGGAGGGAGGCGAACATGTACCTTTCTCGAGAAAATGATGGGAACAATATAACGATCTATTTAAAATTTTCTTTTCCCCTTTGCGTCTTGGCGTCTCTGCAGTCTTTGCGTTAATCTGATCCCTTTCACAACGAGACTGATGGCAAACAGGCCGCATCTTCACCATCTGTTGGGGTATAAATTAGGGCTAGACAAGGCAAGTCGCTAACCTCTAATATGTATTAAAGTTTCAACTGACAGGACAGCGCTGAAATGGATCAGAAGAGACATGTCATCACCCTGCTGCCTCAAATGGTATATGATGCGGGTCATTACTATTCTTATCATCTCCAAGCAAGTAAGGCAGTGGCATCCCTAGGATGGGATTACATAGTTCTGACTCGTTTAGAAGCAAAATCAGGTTATTGGCCAGATCATTGGAAGAGATGGTTTACCGTTCCTAAGCTATCTAAACGGATCCCAAAGCCCATCCGCTATTGGGGCGAAAAATATATTGCGTACGCAGAAGTCAGAAAAGCGTTACGCGATCATCTAGATAAAGAGGGCCCTAACACCATTTTTTTGGAAGATCCTTCTCCATTTTTTCTTCAGTCGTTAGTGCACAGTCTAATCCGATGTCGTCGGAAGGCGATCACAGTATGGCTTCATTGCCACCTGCTACCCAGCGACAAGCAATGGGTGAATACCCGGTTGCGTCTGCAACTCTGGGCACTCAGCAAGCTGTTGCCTCCCGGTCATCTTCTGCTGTCATCGATGACAATACCACTGGCTAAACGATGGGAAAAAGCGATCGGGCTACCAGTATCCACCATTCCATTGCCTTTAGGTCCGATTCAGGACGTCCCTCCTTTCCCACGTAACGAAGAGACCGTCCTTTGTTGGTATGCTGGACCTGCCTATGCCTGGAAAGGACAAGAGCACATCCAAACGCTTCTAGATTCCAGACATCCCGACACAGATAAGCTCTCTATTCTCTTCTCTGAAGAATGGCCTCTTATCGAAGGAATGGGAAATATCCGAGCCAAACGATTGCCCGGCGCTTTGGATCGCAAGGATTATCTGCGCTGGCTCCGTACTGTAGACCTCGTCTTACTCCCCTACAGCGCCGCACATGGACGCGATGTGCAACTGTCTAGTATCTTTGTTGAGGCAGTGCTGGCAGGCAAGATCCCAGTTGTGAAGGAAGGCACTTGGATGGCCGATGAATTGCGTAACTGTGGTCTAGAGCGCTTGGTGGTAGACTGGACCAATCCCCAGCTACCCGCCAATTTAGTGGCCATACACAAAGATAAAGAGATACACAACAAGGTAGCTCACCTGAGTGCTCAATACAATGCCTATCACTGTACAGATGGCTATGCTGCCTGGATGTTAGATGCTCACCAAAGGATTGCGCATGCCTAAGATTGTGGCTTTGGTTCCGAATCTGCGAGATGAGCGCGGACATTTCTACGCTTACCACCTAAAGGCTGCCGAAGCTGCAGAACGACTCGGTTGGGAATATGTTGTTGCTTCAAACGCTGAAGCTGTCGCTTCCTATTGGCCCTCAAATTGGAAGAAGGTGTTCAAAACACCTGAATTAAAGTTATGCCCAAAATTTATCCGGCGCCTCATCAGAAACCACATCACGCGAAAATCGATCACGAAGACGATGCGAGAAGCCATCGTCGACGACTCTCCTATTATTCTCAAAATAGAAGACCCCAACCCTCGCCTGCTCCGCGTATTACTCTGCAGCTTGCTTTTTCTTTCTCGCCATCCCATTTCTCTTTGGCTGCAATGGTATGGCCCTCCTATTTTGTCCGATAAGAAGAACAAAATGTTGCACTTCTATGTCAACCTGATCAAACGCATGATGCTGCCTCCGCACAAGCTGCTAGTGACAACCCAAACAGAAGCGTTGGCGCTACTCTGGGAGCGCACGCTAGACCATCCTGTCTCTGTCATGCCTTTCCCTTCCTTCCCCATAGAACAAGTGCCTGTCTTAAACCGACAGGATGATCGTATCTTATGCTGGTTTGCAGGTCCTCCTTACCCTTGGAAGAAGAAGGAGCATATCCAAAGCCTTCTAGATTCTCCCCATCCTGCTGCGAAGCAATTGACGATTATGTACTCTACCGAAGCACGCTTGACTATAGGGAAGGGGTTAGCCAACGGAAGACCTCTTCCAGCAGTTCTCGATCACGACCGATATCTATGCTTGTTAGCTAGTGCTGACCTTATGCTGCTTCCCTATGACCCAGGCCATGGACGTGATGTGGCGACGTCAGGAATCTTCATTGAAACAATCTTAGCCGGCAACACCCCTGTCGTTTCCGATGGCACTTGGATGGCTAGCGAGTTGCGCAAATTCGGCCTCAACGAGCTTATCGTCGACTGGACTTCTGATTCTCTGCCTGCCACTTTAGTTGCGCTGAAAGAGGATGCCACAATCGCATCGCGATTGGAACCGATGCGACAACACTATCGCCATTATTATAGTACAGATAACTTTACAGCTGCGCTATCAGAGCTGTTGGCAACACAGTACGCGTTTACGGGGTCTAGCTAAACTGAAAATGCGTACGTAATACAAGGGCAGTTACAATGACACATCAATTGGACTTTCACCACTTCCCTAAGATTGATTCTACGAACAATTGGGCAAAGAGTAACATCGCCCACTTTAACCCTAAGCACTTCACGATTATTACAGCTGGCGAACAGACAGCTGGTAAGGGACGCCAAGGAAGGCCATGGCTCTCCCCTCCTGACGTCAACCTCTACGTCAGCTATGTCCTCTTTGTCCCCAATACTCGCGACGACATCAATAACATCCCGCAGATCATTATTCTTGCTACTGTCCAGACTTTGCATAAGCTAGGCTTTAAAGCACAAATCAAATGGCCCAACGATATCGTCATCAACGGCAAAAAGCTGGGTGGGACCCTCTGTGAGACTCTTCCAGTCAAAGAGAGCACAGCGGTCATTGTCGGGCTCGGAATCAATGTCAATATGTCACAGGAGTGGCTGAGCGAAGTTGACAATGCCGCAACTTCTTTAAAGACAGAGAAAGGAGGCTCTCTCGACCTCATCGCCACGGCAGAGGCCATACAAGATCATGTCATCGACGCGCTTGACATCTACCTTAAAAAGGGGTTTACACCCTTTATAGAACCGTTCCGTCAGCATCTCGTTCATAAGATTGGCGATCCGATGCGTTTTCACCATGGCAATAACCTCTTAGAAGGCTCTTTCCATAGCATCAATAACGATGGGACTCTCAACCTTATCCTCAACGACAAAGTGCAGAGTTTTGCCTCAGGAGAAATCGTTTAAAATCCCGGTGGCGGACCTGTAGGAGCTTCATCAAAGTCGGGAATGACGACTATCTCAGGATGGACCTTAGCCCGTAATATTCCTTGGATGGCTGAGAGCGTTGCTCCAACGCTAGAATAGCAAGATGTGCAGGAACCTTTGTAAGCAACCGTAAGCTCGCGTTTATCGCTCAAATCGACGATGTCGATGCCGCCTGCATCCAAAGCGATATAGGGGCGAATTTCGTCGTTGAGGACCTGTTCAATGACGGCGATCTTCTGTGGGTGTGGGAGGTCATCCCATCCGGGGTAGCCATTGCCTTCAAAGAGACTACCCTGCCCTAACGGCATTGGTGGGGCGACATAGCTTTCAGCAACTGGGATATCGCGACATTGATCTGCAGCATCGACAATCGCTGAAATGACTAGGTTGAGATGTGCGAAGGTTTCAGGAGGAAAAGCTGGCTCATCAGACTTATCCCGCACCTGTTTGTCAATGAGATCGGCACTGAGACGTTGTGCCTGATCATAGTTTTTTCCTACCAAGATATCGCAGGTGGTTTCAGCAGCTCCTATTAGAGCTGTCTGTCCAAACGCTTGAAACTTAGCGTCGACGATAACACCATCTTCTAAGTCGACTAACCAGTACAGATGCACCTCATTGCCATCTTCGATATTGCCGTCTGCACCCTCAATTAAACGTACACCACGAACCGCCGACTCTTCATTGTGAAAGCAGCCAACATTGCGCGGTTTGTCGATTTTAGCACGGAGCTTTTTACTGTAACGCGCCCAAGGAAATGGCATCACCAATGCTTGTAGACCCAAGAAACCTCCCTCACGTCAACGTAATGTGTTCAGACAGCTTACGGAGCCGCAATGCCGTCGAGACGATGATTTCGATGGCGCGATCGATTTCCTCCTCGTAGGCCGTGCGCGCCAAGGAGAAACTCAGCGCCGAATGAGCCAGGGTGTCTTTGACACCCGATGCTGTCAACACCAATCCTAGCTGAGGAAAATTGCCTCCGCCCATGCTGCAGTAGAGCTGTTGGCGATCTAGACTGTAGAGCAACAGCTCATTAGAGATACCTGGAAAGCCGATGGTACTGCAGTTGGGAAGCCGCTGCTGATCGTTAAAGAAAAGAACGGCATCGGAAAAACCCGCCTTCACTCCTGCTTCGAGCTTATCGCGCAAACGCGCCACTTCTGTACACATGAGATCGCGGCTTTCCAATGCTTCTGCACAAGCAACACCCAAGCCTACCATCGCGGGGATATTGACATCGCCGGCGCGATAACCCGCTTGCTGTGCGCCGCCCAGCAGCAGCGGCGACAGCCGCACGCCATCGCGCACCCATAGGACTCCGCTGCCCTTAGGACCATGGAGGTTATCGCCATTAAACGTGATGAAATCAGCGCCGACTTCCGCTAAGTCGAAATAGAGCTTGCCCAAGACATGAGTGGCATCGAGATGGAAGAGGATACCCCTCTCACGACATAGCTTGGCGATATCACTGACAGGGTTGATCACCCCTGTCAATCCATTAGCCCACGACAGCGACACCAAGGCAGTACGAGGTGTGATCACGTCCGCAATCGCCTGCGGCGTGACAAAACCGCCTGTTGTCACAGCTGCCATCTTGCCCACGCAGCCCATCTGTTCTAGACGCGCCACAGCTAAAATGGCTGGTGCTTCATCGATAGATGCCGTGACAAAGTGATTCTTTCCTGTCGTACGCGTGACATCAAAGTAGACCGCCTGCACCACATGGTTGACAGCTTCGGTCCCGGAGGATGTCAAAACCAGGTTATCCTTGCTGTCAGCACTTAATAGGGCGTAGATGGAACGGTAAGCCTCTTCCATTGCAGGCAACAACCGCTGCCCCATCTGATGCGGCTGCGATGGCACCCCCCAATATTCCGATAGGAAGGGAACCATTTTGCCAATGCATTGTTCAGAAGGTCGCGTGGTCGAGGAGTTATCTAGATAAATCGATGTTGGCATTAGCTGCGCTTAAACGCCCCCTCGTGGTAGTCATAGAAAATTGGAACACCTGTAGGAATCTCCAAGCTCACCACCTGCTCATGGTCTAGACCATCCAGCACCATGATGATGGCCCTGAGAGAATTGCCATGGGCCGACACCAAAATATTTTTGCCCTCTTGCAGCATAGGGATGATCCTATTTTCAAAATAGGGAATCGCCCGCGCGGCTGTCATCGCCAAACTCTCGCCATGGGGAGGCGCGATGTCATAGCTACGACGCCACTTCTTGACCTGATCAGCGCCATACTGTTCCGCTGTTTCTGCTTTGTTTAGCCCTTGGAGATCGCCATACATCCGCTCGTTGAGCTCCCAAGCACGCACGACTGGAATGACATTGGCTCGCGCTGCACCACCATGAATCTCTCCCCACTTTTCCATCTTCCCTTCATCGGGGTGCAATATGATCGGTACCTTGCCGGAATGGTGGTCGACTAGCGCCAACATGGCTGTCATCTGGGCGCGAATGAGCGGTGTGGTGATGACAATGTCGATCGGGATATCTTGAATTACTTTGCCAGCTTCCAAAGCCTCTGTAATCCCTTGCTGCGACAAAGGAACATCCACCCACCCTGTGAACAGATTGAGTTTGTTCCACTCCGACTGCCCATGCCGTAACAGAATCAGTTTGGCCATCGCCGTCACTCTCCTCCAAAAATCGCTTTCTTTTCCCCTGCCGTGAGGGTGCGGTAGGCTCCTACTGGGATCTTGCCCAAGGTCAAACCGCCGATACGAACGCGTGTCAACTCGATGACCTTAAGGCCTGCCGCCTCAAGCAGTAAGCGTACTTCGTGCTTCCTACCTTCACCGACAACAATTTTGAGAGTGCGTTTACGCACCTTCTTTACAGAGATCGGCGTTACCAACGCGCCATCGACAAAGGTCCCTGATGAGATGTCCACCAGATGTTCATGAGTGATGTCAAGATTAGCCTTAGCCACGTATTCTTTGGTAATGCTAGCGGAAGGATGCATGATCCGGTTAGCAAAGTCACCGTCATTGGTCACCAAGATAAGCCCAGCGGTATTTTTATCGAGTCGCCCTACAGTAAACAAGCGCTCAGTACTGCCCCCAAATAGGTCCAAGACTAGCCGCTCGCTGCCACGGCGTGCCTGAGTACAAACATAACCCACTGGCTTGTGCAACACATAGTAAACTTTTTGCTGCTCACCACCGATCTGTTCCCCGTTGACTGTGACGACATCCGACGCCAAATCAACCATCGTCTGTGGCGCTAGCACAACGGCACCATTGACCTTAACTTTACCGCCTAGGATTAACTCCTCACACGCACGACGCGAGGCCACCCCTGACGCTGCCAATGCCTTACTCAGCCGCTTATTACTTTCCTTATCTTGCACCACGTACCCATCTCTCTTTGTTATCGGCTCGCCAGTATAAACGAAACGCTGGCAAAAGGCAAAAGTGATGGCAATTTCCCAGCACTTCCGAGGAAAAATGATGGGAACGATATAACGATATGAATGATATTTTTTATCATTCCCATCATTCTATCATTTAAATCATGGTTTTTTCCCTCGATTCACACGCTGCAATCTATCTTTAGTCACAAGATGCTCTCATTGTCCTAAGGTAAATTCAAACGGGAGTTATCATGTTGGAAAATAGACACTTCAGTCGATCATTTTCTTAAGTTGATAGCATTGGGTGGGCATGTACGAATTTTGTTCTTGTCGTGTTTAGTTCCATTAGAATATATGCCATCTTCAAAGAAGTGTGAGACATTATTCAAAACTGTCGCGCATTTGAAGCATCACTCTCATGTCTAAGATACGTTCGTTTAGGAGATTCCAATGTGCACTAGATTGCTCTATAGAACAGGAAGCGGTACCTATATTGTCGGACGCAGCATGGACTGGAGTGACAGGAAGGCAGATGCCGACTGGTGGGTTTTCCCTCGAGGAATGAGTAGAAATGGGGGTGTGGGGGCAGAGTCTA
>CAMFKD010000068.1 GCA_945957095.1 uncultured Chlamydiae bacterium | reverse complement strand
ATGTGAGGCCATCTACAAACCAAGAATCTGCGGAAAAGCTTGTAGGATTTCCTTCCAGTTGAGCGGAGTATCATCGATAGGTTGTACCATCACCAGAATAGGTTCTGCGCCGGAAGCACCCAATGTCAGGCGTCTAAACGTCGCCTGCCACCAATATTCTAGAGGCTTGTCATAATGCGTTTTTCCATTGGAAAACCAGTATAGGGCATCTTGCTCTTTACCATCTTTCTTAAGTTTGACTAAAGCGATGGAACCACCATCGGCGATGGGTAGAGACTCTTGCTCAGCCACTTCCCAGCCTCCACCTCGGAAGCAGTACAGTGGGTCGTGGACAGCATGGCGGTTTCTTGTACCATCTAAAGCTGTGATGAATAGCGTCTGCTTACCCACACGGTAGATTCTTTTCAGGACATTGACATCTTTAAAAAAGTCTACCTCCCAGCCAGATAAAGGGACATCGCGGCCGACGAAGCCTGGACCATAGAGTGGCAGTGAGTTCATGCGCTGTTTAGCATCGGGCAGCGGGACAAACTGCCACAAGATTCCTAATGCGACAGCGAGGCCTAAGCTTAACCATAGTATCAGCTGTCGTCGTTCGCTACGCATATGTCATGACCTCCGTAACCGATATATCATTGCTCCAGTTCCTATCGATGCTAGGATAATCTGGAGTGCTGGCACGATCTGGAGTGGGAGGCTTTTCACCATCCATCCAAATCCTGGTAGCCAGGAGATGGCCATCGCCAGCCAGACGAGGCCAAGAGCGTGAAAAGGGAGGGTTCCTCCTATCGCCAAAGCAAGGCCAATATGTCTGAGGATGTGTAGAGAACCCAAGCTACCCAGCAGTGAAGCAAGGATAGCGGCGCCTAACAAATAGAGATTTGATTCTTTAGTGCTGTCATTCAGAATACAACGGGTCATGTAGTAGAATGCAGGCAAACACCAAATGATAAAGGCAATCCAAGCATAGCGGGCATAGGGTGCGGCCACCCAGGAGATGGGTAGATCGGCCGCTTGCCATAGGCAATAGGCCAATACAGCAAATTCAATGAGTGAAGGGTAGCTCTTCATTCTCTTGCCTTAGGATTGGTCATCGGCTTCGGGACCTGCAATTCAAATAGCAACCAACACAATATGAACATCACTACTAGGATGAACCATCCTCCCCACGTATGGAAGGCACCTAAGGCAAACTCACGTCCAAAAGCTAGCGCCACCGCGCTGAGGACCAATATACGGCTTGTGTTGGCCACCCAAGCCATGACGACCAACAAAGCAATGTTTGGCCAGTAACGCTTAGTTTCGCCCAAGACAATGTAAGCGACTACAGAACCCGCTATCAACATAGACTGAAGCGTGTTCAGTCCTGCACAAGCAGCTTCCACAGAGATAGGAAGTTGGTCGATCAAGATTGTGGTGCCGCCATATTTTACATCATAGCCGAGCAAGGTATAGATTTTAGCCGTTGTCCAAGCCCCTGAGAGGCGGAAGTACCAACCTAACTGTTGCATATCTAAGGTAACCCAAGGAAAAGACATCATTGGCAATACGAGCAGCTTTGACAAGTTGCGCCGGTCTTCTGGCTTGATGCGCAATTCTAGCCAGGTCCACAGGAGTAGCGTCCACCCAATAGAGAGCAATAATGTGCTCTCTACCACGATGCCGATGAGGAAGAGGACAGCCACTAGACCCAGACGCCATCCCGGCAGCTCCAAAGGCTGTTCTTGGGTAATGAACTTCCACGGCTTGCCCAACCAGTAGAAGACAGGCAACGCAATGAGAATGGGCAGCGTATCTTCTGCTGAAGACATCCAAGAAGTGTCTCTAAGCCAGATAAACAGCGCTAGGGCTACTAAAGCGGCAAGGACCGAATAGTCTTTCTTGGTCATAGTTATGGTTTGTTCGTATTGGTTGTTTTTGCAGGTTGCCTCTTCTGCTCTTGCTTGTTGGGTGTCACACCTTCAGGCTTTCTAGGCTGACCTGTGGTCTTCGATTCCTGTTCAAGGATTTTCTCGTAGTTTTCCCTTAACAACATATTGTTTGGGAACTCTCGCAGCAATGCCTCTGTCAGCTCTTTGGCGCGCTTCCAGTTTTGTTCATTGTATGCTTTACGTGCTAGATAGGACTTAGCTTCCCACGAATCGCTTTCGAGGGCACTATAAAGCTTATCCGCTTCCTCTGTTTTGCCTTGTAGCAAAGCTATACGCGCTAACGATTCGCGCCCCAATATGTTGTTTGCTAGCTGAGGATGCGAGGTGATCATCGCAATCGCTTTATCGTATTTTTGCTGCTCAGCATAGAGCAGTGCTACCAACCAGCTAGCGCGGAAGCCGACGTCATCTTTCATGTCCACAAGCGGTAGTAGCTTTTCCAACCCAGCGTCAGGGCTGCCATTGGCAATCAAGAGCTCGCCAATAAGCAGAGTCATCGTTGGCGTCGGGATCTGTCTAGTGGCAAACTCTAAAGCGGCGAGGTTATCTTTGTTATATCGGAATGCTTGCGTCAGACCATAGGCCATCCAAACAGGGTAGCCTTCTGGTATGACCTTATACTCATTGAAATCGATAGCTGCTTCGAGCCATCCTCCGGCAAGGAATGCTGCAGAATAGGCATCTTTGCCTGTCAGTAGCTTTTGGATGTCGGAGGGCAGAGCTGCCTCAGAAGGATTGGCCTTTGCTTTGACGGCTAACTCTTGTAGTTGGGTAAAGAAAGGATGTTCTTCTGTCTCGAGAGCTTGAGCAGAAGAGTCTGTTTGTCGCGCTTTGTCAGAAGCAATCTTGGTGTTGTCATCGGAATGCGAAGCAGGTTTGGAAGATTCCTCGCTGCCTTTATCCCCTTTGTACCCTTGTTGGCTTGAGTTAAGCTGGTTATCGCTAAGAACAATAGATCCATTCTTGCGATAGTTGAGAATACGTTTTAGGGCTGTTTCCAAGTCGGAATTCCAGCTCACAGGATTGAAATGGTTGTATTCCAGCAGCTCCCAGGCTTTGTCTTCTCTGTTGTCTTTTAACGTTTGCAACAATCGAAGCCAAAAGGTTGCCTGTTCACTCTGCAAGTAGCGGTTACCATCTTGTACAGACTCAAATCGGGAATTATCCCAATATTGATCGGATTTGAGCGCTAACAGATATTCGATCAACGGTTTGAGCTCGCCGGAGGGGACCTTCTTCTCTGACCATTTAAAGTCGGCTGGAGTTGCTACCCTGCTCCAAAACCATGCTTTCAGCCAGATGAAGTCTGACATCGGGTTATCTAAGCTTTCACCCCATATCTGGAGGGCAAGCTTATAGCGGCCGTGGCGTCGGTAGAATTCAGCCAACTGATCGCGCATCACGATGTTGTCGGGAGCTAGTTGCACTGCCGCTAGATATTCTGTTAATGCTAGCGCTGTTTTACCGACGGCCTCAAGCAATCTAGCACGATAGGAGCGCACTTCAGGATTATTAGGATCTTTTTGATAAGCCTCTGTCAGGTACTCCCATGACATACGAGGATTGATCTCAACATTCAACAACGCCAAACGCACGAGTCTTGGAACGTCTTTAGCGCCATCAAAGGAATGGGAATTCAGAAAGCTGATGGCAGTATTTCGATCCCCGTCGATGAGCTGCTTATCGGCATCTAAGACAAACCACACTTCCGGTTTGCTCTCGTGTCCTTTCCATTTTTCTCGCAGATCCTTGTAGTCACTTGTTCGAGCTGTTTTGATCAGCACGTCGCCGACGATCAGAGCGGCATCTTCATTTTGGTCTAGAGTTTTTGGATATTGCTGGTATAGGAAGAGGATTCGCTCAGGGCTTTGCGTAGCAATAGCACCTTTGATATAGAGGTCAACCCATTTTTTGCCCGCCTCGCTCTTGCTTTCATAGCGCTCCTGGTACTTGTCGACGATGGCCAACGACTCATTGGGCTGATGGTGATTTAAGAGCTCTTCAGCCTCTTTAAGGTCTCTCTGCTCTTTTTCCGGTGAATATTTCTCTCTAGTCAGATAGTCGGTGATCTTGTCGCGGAACACAATCCCCAAACTGCCTCCAATCACGACCAATAAAAAGAGAAATATCGTCAGATACTTGCGCATATGGATTGTCTCCCATCCTTCTGTTAAACATAGTCTTCTTTTGACACAACGCCACTTTTTAAGGAAGTCAGAAGACGATGGACAATGGACAGCATGGACGTAATGGACTCAATAGACGAAGGAGATAACTTATTACCTCATTAGGTCGATTACGTCCATGCGCTCAATGATGGGGTCATGGATGCAGGCTAATTAACTTATCTAAGAGACCAAGCCCGGTTTTCAGACGATCGTACATGTCGCCAACAGCGTCTTTTACGGTTGCTCTCAAGTTTCTGTCAGCACTTTGCCATGAAGTTGCCCCAACTCCTCCTTGTGTCGTGGCATCGGCGGGGTGCAAGCGCTTGATTAATTGAAGATAGAGATCCTGTGAACTATGATTCCTTTTTATTTTTTCGTAGTTGGCACTGTAACGGGTGAGGTTGTGTACCCGGTCGCTGGCATCCAACAAGTCCTCTTCTTTTGAACTCAGTGCATAAAAGCCAAGCTCTTCAAAGAGGTTGGTGACGTTATGAGAGAAGTGGTGCCAACGCATCTGGGATAGATCGCGCTTTCCAAGCTTGCCCGACACGGTCAGCGCAGTAAACTCCAAGGTCAGCGCCATCGTCGTGGCGAGCATTTTAAAGAAGTTACGTACGTTGCCGTTTTCGGAATGACGCTTTAAACGCCCCTTCATTAAACCAAGCAAACGTATCGCATCGGTGAGGTATCCCTGATGCAGAGGAGCAGAAGAAGGGCTAGTGACAGCTCCTCTTTGGATACATGCTTCCATCTTTCCAATGAGCTCTCCTATCTTGTCGATTAGCCCAGCGACGTCAAACGCAGGAGGCTCTCGATAAGTTGAAATCTCTCGAATCGGATCCAGATCAGCGGAACACCCCACAATATTCCCAAGAACCGCGAGCTGGTTAATCACAAGAGTTTGAGTCTGATGTAGTAGTCTATCCGCATCTAACGTACTTCCAGAGGAGCTGCTTGAGGAAGTAACCGATTGCTGTAAAGCTAGTGTATCTGCCTGATACAAAAGCCTAGCCCCCTCTGAATCTTTAGGCTCATGCGCCTTGAGATTCCTCGCCAACATCTCTAATCCATTCACGGCTTCAGCGGCGTCACGCAATGTCGGTACCTTTGTTGCTAAGTCGTGATTATTTAGCATCTTTAAGATGTTGTGGCTCACGACTCGCTGCCGTTCGAAGAGGTTTTTAGGCTCAGCACTTTCTAAGGCATGAGAAGAAACGACCTGTTCCATCAATTGGTTCAGAAGAACAACAATACGATTGACGTAATCGGCAACTTGCTGGCTATCAGTTTCGTTAGGGCGATCCAACAATTCACAGAAGAGGTCGCGATACAGCTCTACTGCATTGTCCCAGCATTGGATAGCATACATGTTCTTAAATGAGTTTCGATGACTTTTTAACCCTTCGAGCATCTGATCATGAAGTGTAGCGAGAGGATCACCAGAAAGAACGCGTTTTAAAGAGGGCTCATCCAAGAGGGGTGGCACGCTGGTCACCGTTTCCTTAGACACTCTTTGTGAAGGCTTGCTTTGTCGGGCGACGGATGGCGCTGCGCCTCTTTTTTTTCCGCCTCCGCGTTGAGGTCGTGAACCACGAGGCTTGCTTACACATGTAGCCATCGTCTGTTGAAGAAGCTCTTTATTATTGCGTCGTGTTGTAATAAAAGATTCGATAGAGTTGATAAATGAGGCAACTAGCCCGGTAGATGCTTTAGAAAAGGCTAGTAAGCACATCAAGTTCTTAGTAGGTGCAGATGAATTCAGGAGGACAGAATGTGACTTTTCCAAATCTGGAGGGAGATTTCTTCCGAGGTGTTGAGAGATAAATCCGTTCTTTTGGACCACTTCCTTAACAAAGGTCTTTGGCGATAAATCCGGGTCAATCACGTCACGATCAGGGGAACAGAGGTAGCACATAAGACTTAAGAATTGGTACCGCAACTCTTCGAAGAGTCCCCCATACCATTTTGTTATTTCAAAAGCAAGTTCGGCGTGATTGCGCAACTCTTGAAGGTCTTGCAAGTTTTTCTCAGCCCAACAGGCAACCCACTCTTCATTGTTCTGACTTTTCAGACGATTGATTTTAGCCCATGGAATGAGTTCAAGGGAGGGTGCTAATATTTTCTTAGCGGTGGTTCTTTGGGCATCTTGATAGATGTTCAGTTGTGTTGACTGATCTGCAGTTAATTCCTCAATACAACCACGCGCGAATGCCACTTTGTCAGTGGCCCAACCCATTTTTTCTGCACTGTTCTCCATCAGACGCATCATCTCATCCTTGAAAGATGCTTCACATTGTTCTTGTTTTGCTAACAGATGCTCAGGAACCCTTAGCAGCAAGTCGGTGACGCGCTGAAGTTGGCCCATGAACGTAGAGATCAATGTCCTGGACGGACCCTGAGCCTTTACAAGATCGCAGATCGGTGTGCTTAACGATTTCAGCACACCTTCATTAAGTCGATAGCCTAGCTTATTACCGTTTGCGGCGATTTCGTTATTAAAGTAGGCTAGCATGGCTTTGATAAATTCTTGCGGGATATTATTGCGATGCCCTCCCTTCAAACACATGTTAAGCAATGTTGGGATCGTCGCGTTAATACCTCCCTCTTGGAGGAGTGCCAGTGCTTGCCCGAAATATGGTAACCCCTCTTCTAAGCTCAGCTTAGTTGCTCCTTGTGCAATCGCAAATGCTTCGACGGATTGTGTCGTACTACTGCTATTAGATATGGGATGCAATGCTGTTGATGACGAGCTTTCCTGTGGCTTTTCAATGACACTAAAAATAGCCAGTTCTAACAACTGCATCACGCTCAATTTCTGAAACTCTGGGCACACCCTTTTTAACATGTCTATGACTGGAAATGGGAGTTGCTTAGCTCTTTTAGCCAAAGGGAATTGATCAAGAAGCTGCTTTGTGTTTAGGCGCACCAATTCTGTGCCTAAGGATGAACTGGAGCTCGTTCCTGCTCCACCCCCCGATCTCAGCACGCCTATTGACGTTTTGTGGATTTTGCTGAGTGTTTGTTGAGCAGTATTAAAGATGTGAGTATTTATTTCATTTTTTTGTTTGAGGGATATTTCTGCTCCTATTTCAAAAGACAAAATCTGTGTTATAAATTGACCACCTGTTAACTTAGATGCATTGGTTTTGAAAATTTTCTTCGCCTGATAGGTGATGCTATCAAGAGCCTTTGGTGAAGAAGTGGAGAAAACCGCAAGTTTAGGAAGTTCATCGCCTTCTTGCAATAGCGTGACAGCAGCATGCTTTAGATGTTCTGTTACGCAACTTAGTTTCTCTACAAATCGAGAATCTAGTTTTTCAGCGTTGAGTAAAACTAATGGAGTTTGAAGAACAGAGCTTCTGGCTTCTTTGAAGGGACTAGGCAATAGGCCCCTACGCAATACAGTGATGAAATTTGTGAGCTGTGTGATCTGGCTAGGTGTCAGCTTTTCATGCGTTTCACCTTTTAGATCTACAAGAATGTCGACGCTTTTGCCATCAGAAAGAGCCTTCAAAACCCAATGCGTCTCTGGATTAACCGGACATACGTACGCATGCTGAAACGGACTAAAATCAACAGAACTCATAAAAACACCTATTTCATAAAATAAATTTAATTTATTAGATTGTAATAAAATCGACGAAATATAGCAATGTATTTTGTCTAAAGAAGCTGTTGCTTGATTAATATATTCTTCCATCAAAAGTAATGATCTGGTAGCCTCTTACCCAAAAAGCACGATTTTATCACAGAGCGACATAAACCTCTGTGGTAAAAGAAATAGTTCAAAAACAGAGGAGAGATAATGAAAGTTCTGTTAGCCCTTGCCACCTGCTGTTGCGCCCTTGCCAACACATCTAACGTCCCTTGTCTTACAAGCGATCTGCTGCCAATCGTGATGTGCCATGCCAAGAAGCCAGCCTCACCATCTGGCTGGGCGCTCCACACTTACCGCTTTTCTGGTGAGGAAGTTGAAGTTCTCTTACCCTGTAAACCGCAGATGTCCTCCTCTCAAGGAGAATCTCAGCTTTTCTGTGCCGATGCCGACAGCGGCTCCTTCTTCATGATTACGGTTACGCCTCATGGCTATGGATTCATCAATCAGTTGGAAGACCCAAACGCTTTTATCGCTGACCTTGAAGAGGGATTGGAACGCCATCACCAACTCATTTCCTGCGATGTCTGGAAACAAGAAGGAGCATCCATTGCCGAAATTGTCATCAGCGTAGCACCCGGAATCTACCTTAAAATGCGCGTTTATGTGACTGCATATAATACGTTTACTCTTTGCACAATCGACACCACCGTTCGGCATACCGAAGCGACCAGCCGTTTCCTGAATTCTTTTCGTGTTAGCAACATAACCTCTCTATAAACCTGCAGCCTTGTTAGATGATTCACCACTGATCTCATGAGTTCAGTGGTGAATTAGTCCCCTGTTTTGAATGCGATATCTACGACGCCTCTAGGCTCGAACATGGCGACAAAGTGGTGGTACATCTCTAATCTGTTCTCTCCTCCTGCTGTCGTCAGAAGTAGTTCATGGGCGTACTCAGCAATATCTTGTACAATGCGTTCATGTCTGTAATAGGCTAGGATAGACATATCGATCTCTGTCTTTCCATAGCCTTGGTAAAACAAATCTTCTTCGTGCTGATGGTTCCAAACATTTGCGACACCCCCGCCAATAAACATGAGATCGCGCTCTTTAGGAGCCATGGCTGGTTCATCCCAATCGACTAAATAGATAGACCCATCTGTCCCTATCAACACATTGCCGCCGTGAATATCGGTATGACAAAGCACATATTCTGCTGGTTTTTCACGAATCGTTTGGCTAAGGAGTTCAGCGTTGTCCACTAGACGATGAATGTCTTCCCTATGTTCTTTCATACACATCAGCAACTTCTTGGCCACGTCATCCCCAGTTGGTTTAGCGTCCATGCGGCCATATAGCGACCGAACGAAATCTCGCCACTTGGGAGAATAAGTTTCTCTTCTTATTTGTGTTTGGATCGACGGTGGTATCTGCAAATCATGGATTTTCCTTAATACCTTGCCGAGAGTGACCCATTGGTCGCTTGTTAGCGTTTGGCTAAACCCATTCTGCCCCTCAATAAATGGGTAAACGATAAGAGTCCATTTGCCAATATGCTGTGTTAGCTGTCCTTGAGAGGTTGTGAGAGGGGGGATAATCTCTTCAATTTCTGCATCACGCAGGAAGGCGAGTATCGCAATACTCACATCACGATCGTCGTTGAGTTTTAGTTTTACAAAATAAGATCTCTGGCCATCTCCTTGCGCTTTGTACACCGATGCGTTCCTATCCGCTCCCAACAGGAGTGGGGTCAGTGTCAATACGTTAAGGTTATAATAACGATTTAAGCACTCAATAATACGTTGGTTTGAAAGAGATTGTTTTGCTGATATGCTCATTAATTTAACTTATGTGCGAAAGCTTACTGTTATGGGCATGGACAGCAGCCATTCCCGCTAAATATTATCCACTCACTTTTAGGAAATTATCACCACAGAGTGCATGGAGAACACAGAGAAAAAATAGAAAATTAGAAATCCCTTTCGATTTTTAAGAAAATATTGTGTTTAGTTTTTTCCATTCCCCTCTCTGTGCGCTCTGTGTTCTCTGTGGTAAAAATTTTAGCGGGAACTATTGCATGGACAGAGCATAGACGTAATGGACTTAATAGACATTATGGACAGAGAAGACGTCTACAATTACGATAAATGTCCGTTACGTCTATTACGTCCATGCACCTGTCTATGTCCAAGGCCCTTTAAAGAGAAGAAACGCCTGTACCCTATCTGTCTTCGTTGCCAGCGGCATCAGGGTGAGCTGCTGGAGCGCAATAGGTGGTGTCTTGGCCAGGGTTGTAATAGTAGTAGCCGTTGTAACAGCCGTAATAGCAGTTGGCTTCCCCACGTTGACGTTGGTATTCACGAGTCGCTTTGTTGCGGTCGTAGAGGGTACGGCCATATTCGTCTACGGCAAGAATCGTTTGGCCGCCGTAGGGTAGGTGCTGTCTCTTATACACATCTCCGAGCCCACGAGACGTAGAGGAATCT